>CP027224.1:5300000-5508835 GCA_002973635.1 Lysinibacillus sp. B2A1 | reverse complement strand
GCTGCTAATCTCCTTTACAGTTCAATACAATTACAACAAAAAAATAGTGCATTTATAAAAGGGAAAATACGTTCATTTTACACTTCATCCACAAACCCACAAGCTGTGGATAAAAGTTAACCAAAGGCTGTGATAAAAATTATCCACAGCATATCAACAGTTGTGGATAAAATAAAAGTCAATTTCAGTTTTCAACAAAGTGAAGCACAGTAATCGTATCAGAAAAACAAAGCTATTTCAATAGTTTACGAAACTTATCCACATACCATCTATTTATGCACTCTCGAGTTGTCCACAGCCTCTGTTTATGTGAAAAAGCTGTAGATAAATATTGTGGATAAAAAAACATGCAAAAAATACTATACACAACTCTGTGTAAAAAAAACAAGTCCCCTGTGGATAATTTATTTTTATTTAAGAGACAGGAAGACTAAGAACCAGATCCTAATAAATAGCTGAACTAACATTATGTTTGAACAAATGCAGCAATAAAACTGGAGGGAAAAGTAATAGACGTAAGAGTAATTTCATTTGACGAAAGAAATTTATGAAATTCATTGACAAAACAACTAGATGCTTTATATAATATTCAGGTCTGTATGTTGAAAAATTCAACTTTCATTCAGGAGGTGTCTATATAAATGAAACGTACTTACCAACCAAAAAAACGTAAGCACAGTAAAGTTCACGGTTTCCGCGCACGTATGAGCACGAAAAACGGTCGTAAAGTTCTTGCTGCTCGTCGTCGTAAAGGAAGAAAAGTTTTATCAGCATAAAATAAGTCCACTGAGCCACATCAGTGGTCTTTTTTTTCTTTATTTTTAGTAAAGCTAGAAATGAGGATCAAAAGATATTATCTAGTAGCAGGTGAAAGTAATGAAAAAACGCCAACGAGTAAAGAAGAATGAGGATTTTCAAAAGGTGTTTAAAAAAGGTAAATCTTTCGCTAATCGTCAGTTTGTCGTTTATTTTCTGATGAAAGAAGGACAAACTGAATTTCGTATAGGTTTATCAGTTAGCAAGAAGCTTGGGAATGCAGTAACCCGCAACCAGATTAAACGCTATATTCGACAAAGTATTCATGAGTTAAAGGATGAGCTTAAGCCGAATATGGACTATGTTATTATCGCCAGAAAACCGGCGGCCACTATGGATTTTCATGATGTGAAACAAAGTTTGCAGCATGTACTACGAATCGCAAAGGTATTGAAGAAAACGTAATACAGATGGCAGCCAAAGTGGGAAAAGCGCCTTTATTTTTTGTAGTATTTCTTTTGTAAAATAAAGCTAGAAAATACGTATAGGGGTATATAATATTGATGTTTCACAGCAATATATGAAAAATTAGTAACATTACTTAAGTAAATAAGCGTATATTGTTAGAATATTTAGTAGAGTGAAACGTTATAGGCATGATAAAATAACTGATAACTTTATTCAGAAGAAAACAAAAAATGAATAGAGTAGCACGAATATAGATTTAGAAAAAGTGAATAGTATTTGTAGGGGGAAGAAGGTTGAAGAAACAACTTTGGGTAATTTTGTCGCTAGTAACAGTAGCATTGCTGCTTTCTGGTTGTACAGAATTCAATGAACCAATTTCCAAAGATAGCACTGGCTTCTGGAATGAATTCATTGTTTGGCCGTTGGTATCAGCGATAAAATACTTTGCTGATCTGCTCGGTACGTATGCATGGGGAATCATTGCTGTAACGATTATTATTCGTTTAGCGATTCTGCCATTGATGATTAAGCAAACGAAGAGTTCTAAAAAGATGCAAGAAATTCAGCCAAAATTGAAGGAACTGCAAAAGAAGTATGCTTCTAAGGATGCACAAACACAGCAGCAATATCAGCAAGAGATGATGAAGCTAATGAGTGAGTCAGGTGTAAATCCAGTTGCTGGATGTTTGCCAGTAATCATTCAAATGCCAATTTTAATTGGTTTCTATCATGCAATCAGTCGTATGAATGCTTCAAAAGAGTTTGATTTAGGGAATTTCTTTATCTTCCCATTAGCAGATCCTGCACCAGCTTTAGCAATTACTGCAGGTTTAATGCAATTTATTGTATTACGTACGGGTCCAGCTATGGACAACCCTCAAATGAAAATGATGATGTATATTATGCCATTTATGATTATTGCTTTCGGTATGGCATTGCCAGCAGCATTACCGCTATACTGGATAATCGGTAATATTATCTCGATTATTCAAAACCTGTTTATTTATAAACCTTGGAATAAAGATAAAACACAACCTGCTCAAAATGGAGGGGCTAAAAAGTGAAACAACTTACGCAAATAGGCGCAACAACACAAGAAGCGATCTCATTGGCGTTACAGAAACTTGGCAAAACCCGTGAACAAGTAGATGTTGAAGTTTTACAAGAAGGTAAAAAAGGATTTTTAGGTTTTGGGGCACGTTCAGCAGAGATACGTGTGACAGTAAAGGAAGTACAGATTCCGATAGTTGAAACAGAGAAGGTAGAAAAGCTAAATCTGAATCAATTGGAGGAACCAGCAGTAATAGATGATGTTGATACAAAAAGTTCACAAGTTTCTGAGCAACCAAGTGAAATCGAAGCAGTTCAACAAGTCACAGAAGAACCAGAGTCCTCAGTTAATCCTATTGATGAGGCAAAAGCTTACTTAGTAAATATCGCTAAGCAATTGGATATCCATGATCTTGACATAGAAACGACACGCGAAGGGAAATATGTATTATTTCAGCTGAAATGTGAGAAAGCTGCACTGCTTATAGGGAAACGTGGTCAAACATTAAATTCTCTACAGCAATTGACACAACTTGTATTAAATAAAAGTGCTAAGCAATTCTTAATGGTGAAATTAGATGTTGAAAACTATCGTGAACGTCGTCAGGAGGCTCTAGAGTTACTAGCAGATCGTATGGCAGATAAAGCACTTCGCTTAAATCAACGTGTAGCATTTGAGCCAATGCAGTCATACGAAAGAAAAATTATTCATAATCAATTGGCAAATCGCCTTGATCTTGAAACATACTCAGAAGGAACGGAGCCAAATCGTTATTTAGTAATTGAACCTGTAAAGAACGGTTAAACTTCGTAAAACATACAGACAAAACATGAGTCATTTTATCGTTAAGATAAAATGGCTTTTTTTTATCCATTAAAATTCTCTATTTATTTATCCACAATTGGAAAATATCCTTACTTTAGATTTTATTGAAAATATGTTAGTCTAAGGTGTTAGTAAGTTTTGGTCGGTTTTTAATTATCCACATGTGGATAACGTTGAGGAGGTCATTAAATGGAGTTTGATACAATTGCTGCGATATCCACACCAATGGGTGAGGGAGCCATAGCTATTGTCCGATTAAGTGGAGATGAAGCAGTGGCAATTGCAGATAAAATATTCAGATCGCCTGGTGGAAAAAGCTTAACAACGAAGGCTACACATACGATTCATTATGGGCATTTAGTCGATCCTAAAACAAATGAGGTTGTAGAGGAAGTAATGCTGTCATTAATGCGTGGACCAAAAACATTCACGCGTGAGGATGTAGTAGAAATAAATTGTCATGGTGGTCTTGTTTCTGTAAACAGAGTATTGAAATTAGTTTTAACGAATGGCGCAAGATTAGCAGAGCCAGGTGAATTTACAAAACGAGCATTTTTAAATGGACGTATTGATTTATCGCAAGCTGAAGCGGTAATGGATTTAATAAGAGCTAAGACAGACCGAGCGATGAATGTGGCTTTAGGCCAAATGGATGGGAAATTGTCGCGTTTAATAGGTGATTTACGTCAAGCATTACTAGAGACATTAGCACAAGTAGAGGTTAATATAGATTATCCTGAGTATGATGATGTAGAAGAGATGACAGTACCTGTATTAGTAGAAAAATGTACGTGGGTACGTAATGAAATTATGAAACTTCTGCAAACATCCTCTCAAGGAAAAATACTACGTGAAGGTTTATCTACAGTTATCTTAGGTCGCCCAAATGTCGGTAAATCTTCTCTTTTAAATAGTTTAGTCCAAGAGAATAAGGCCATTGTGACAGATATTGCAGGGACAACTCGTGATATTATAGAGGAGTACGTCAATGTACGTGGTGTACCACTACGTTTAGTGGATACAGCTGGAATTCGTGAAACAGAGGATATCGTTGAACGAATTGGAGTAGAACGCTCTCGTGAAGCTTTACGTGGAGCGGATTTAATTTTGTTTGTATTAAATTATGCTGATGAATTGACTGCCGAAGATGAACGTTTATTCGAAACAATTAAGACAATGGATTACATCGTCATTGTCAATAAAACAGATTTACCACAGAAAATTGATATAACCCGCGTAAAAGAGTTAGCGGGTGGTCATCGTATTGTGACAACTTCTCTTTTACAAGAAGAAGGTATCACGGAATTAGAGGAAGCAATTGCAGCGCTATTTTTTGAAGGACAAATCGAAGCGGGCGATTTAACATATGTATCAAATGCAAGACACATTGCATTATTGCATCAAGCACAAGCAACGGTTGAGGATGCATTAGCTGCTGCACAAGCAGGTGTACCAGTAGATATGGTACAAATTGATGTAACAAGAACTTGGGAAATACTTGGCGAAATTATTGGTGACACTGTACAGGAAAGCCTAATTAATCAGCTATTTTCACAGTTCTGCTTAGGAAAATAAATTTACGAAAGAAAGGAAGATACGAGCTATGCCAACAAAATATGAGGCAGGCACGTTTGATGTTATCGTCATTGGCGCAGGTCATGCGGGTTCAGAAGCTGCTCACGCTGCTGCCAAAATGGGTGCTAACACACTGATGTTGACGATCAATTTAGATATGATTGCGTTTATGCCATGTAATCCATCAATTGGTGGTCCTGCAAAAGGTATTGTAGTACGAGAAATTGACGCTTTAGGCGGAGCTATGGGGAAAGTCATAGATAAAACACATATTCAAATGCGTATGTTAAATACAGGGAAAGGTCCTGCGGTACGAGCTTTACGAGCACAGGCAGACAAAGTTTTATACCAACAAGAAATGAAACGTGTGTTGGAGGAAACTGCAAATTTAACGATCCATCAAGGAATGGTGGAAGAGTTAATTATTGAGGATGGGGAAGTGAAAGGTGTTGTTACACAAATTGGCGCTGCTTATCGTGCTAAAACAGTAGTTGTCACAACAGGAACTTTCCTTCGC
Organism: Lysinibacillus sp. B2A1; assembly: GCA_002973635.1. Classification (GTDB taxonomy): domain Bacteria; phylum Bacillota; class Bacilli; order Bacillales_A; family Planococcaceae; genus Lysinibacillus. Next base: position 5,503,643 of record CP027224.1, on the reverse strand, counting down.
GGTGAGATCATTATTGGAGATGTTAAATATTCAAGTGGTCCTAATAACCAACAGCCTTCTATTCGACTAGCCGATAATTTAAAAGAGCTTGGTTTTGATCTTGTTCGCTTTAAAACTGGAACTCCGCCACGCGTGAACAGCCGTACAATTGATTACGACAAAACGGAAATCCAACCAGGAGACGATGTTCCACGTGCCTTTAGCTTTGAAACGACTGAATTTATCATGGATCAACTCCCTTGCTGGTTAACCTATACAAGCCCTGAAACACATGAAATTATTGAGGCTAACTTACATCTATCCCCGATGTACTCAGGGATGATTAAAGGAACGGGGCCACGTTACTGTCCATCTATTGAAGACAAAGTTGTGCGATTTAATGACAAGCCACGCCATCAGATTTTCTTAGAGCCAGAAGGTCGCAATACACGCGAAGTCTATGTTCAAGGTTTATCAACAAGTTTACCAGAGCATGTACAAACACGCTTATTAAAATCAATCCCTGGTTTAGAAAAGGCAGAAATGATGCGTGCCGGCTATGCTATCGAATATGATGCGATTGTGCCTACACAGTTATGGCCAACATTAGAAACAAAGCGCATTAAAGGGCTATATACAGCAGGCCAAATTAACGGAACATCTGGTTACGAGGAGGCAGCTGCTCAAGGCTTAATGGCAGGGATGAATGCTGCGGCAAACTCCCTTGGAAAAAAAGAGCTAATTTTAAGTCGATCAGATGCTTATATTGGTGTATTAATCGATGACCTTGTAACAAAAGGTACAAATGAACCGTATCGTTTACTAACATCTCGTGCTGAATACCGTTTACTTCTTCGCCATGATAATGCTGATTTACGTTTAGTGGAGCTAGGGTATAAAATGGGAATGATTGCAGAACAAAGATATGCTCAATTCAATGAGAAAAAAGAGCTAATTGAAAGTGAAATTGCACGTCTTCGAGATATTATTATTAAACCCAATGAAGCTACACAGACTGTTATTCGCTCTGTAGGTGGTAGTGAACTGAAAGATGGCATTCGTGGAGCGGATTTATTAAAACGTCCAGAGATGCATTATGAATTAATTTCTTCACTAATTCCTGCAGATGTTGAATTTTCGGAAGAAGAGAAGGAACAAATCGAGATTCAGCTTAAATATGAAGGTTATATTGAAAAAGCATTGCAACAAGTGGAAAAGCTTCATAAAATGGAAAATAAAAAAATCCCAGAAAATATTGATTATGATGCTATTTCAGGTTTAGCAACAGAAGCGCGTCAAAAATTAAAACAAGTTACACCACTTTCTATTGCGCAGGCCTCTCGTATTTCTGGTGTTAATCCTGCAGATATTTCCATTCTGCTTGTTTATATTGAACAAGGTAAGATTGCGAAAGTAAGCAGCTAATCATTAAGAACAGTAAAGTGAATAAGGGGCGGGCATACCATTGTGCCCGCTTCCTATTTTTCAGGCTATGCTAAGCATATCTCAGATACGCTTACTGGCCATATAGCTAAAGGAGACTTTACATGAATGAACAACAATTTATTGAGGCATTAAAGGAAAAGGGGATAGAGCTTTCTGATCATCAAATCACTCAATTTAAAAAATACTTTGAACTCCTTGTTGAGTGGAATGAAAAAATGAACCTAACGGCTATTACTGATTTAGAAGGTGTTTATTTAAAGCATTTTTACGATTCCATTAGTGCTTCCTTCTATTTTGATTTTTCAACCGTAACAACAGTTTGTGATGTTGGAGCAGGGGCTGGATTCCCAAGTATTCCAATTAAAATCTGCTACCCACATTTACACATCACTATTGTAGATTCTTTAAATAAAAGAATTACATTTTTAAATCATTTAAGTGATGAGCTGCAATTAGAGAATATGCATTTTGTACATGCCCGTGCAGAGGAATTTGGTCAAAATCCAAAATATCGTGAGCAGTTTGATGTTGTAACAGCTCGTGCAGTAGCCCGTCTATCGGTCTTATCAGAGCTATGTGCACCACTAGCAAAACAGGGTGGATATTTTGTTGCCTTAAAAGCTGCAGCAGGTGCAGAAGAATTAAAAGATGCTAAAAAAGCATTGACTACATTAGGCGTTTCATTAAAAGAAGAATTTTCTTTCCATTTACCTGTTGAAGAAAGTGACCGTATTTTATATATCTTTGATAAAATAAAAGGAACACCGAAAAAATATCCGCGTAAACCAGGTGTACCAAATAAAACACCAATTCAATAATTAGTGTTTCATGTGAAACTTCTCAAAGTAGAAAATAATTTTTCTATTTTGAGCATACATACTAGTTATGGATGGTTCACGCAATTGACATCTATGAACTATATACATTTTAAGAAATATAATAAATAATAATAGAATGACACTTAGCAAGATAGTTACTTAAAGGTGGTGCCACTTGGATGAAAAGTCCTTTTTCACGTTTTTTTGGAGGCGGAAGTAAAACAGAGCCTATTGTGAAAAATGAAGTAGAACAAGCAGAGGCGGTTCATACAACAGAAGAAGTCATAAAATTGCCTATTGATCAAATTGTACCTAACCGTTTTCAGCCACGTACTATTTTTGATGATGAAAAAATTGAAGAATTATCAAGAACCATTCATACACATGGTGTGATTCAGCCAATTGTTGTACGTAAAACATCAGAAAATCAATATGAAATCATCGCTGGAGAACGTCGTTATCGAGCGATGAAAAAGCTACAATGGACAGAAGTCCCTGCTATTGTACGTAATTTAACTGATAAGGAAACAGCATCTATTGCTTTAATAGAGAACTTACAGCGTGAGGAGTTAACTGCGATTGAAGAAGCTGTAGCCTATCAAAAATTATTAGAGCTTCATGAGCTGACACAAGAAGCTTTGGCCCAGCGACTTGGAAAAGGACAATCCACTGTAGCCAATAAATTACGTTTATTAAAGCTGCCGGATGAAGTGCAGCAAGCAATTTTGAAGCGTAAAATATCTGAACGACATGCACGTGCATTAATTGCAATTAAAGATCAGCCATTACAACTAGAGATTTTGCAACAGACAATTGAAAATGATTGGAATGTTCGCCAGCTAGAGGAGCACATTCATCTATTATTACATCCAGAGACAGCAGATCAAGAGGAAGATGCGCCAAAGAAAGCTAGACCAAAACGTAAGGCAATTAGTAAAGATGTCCGTATTGCTTTGAATACGATTAAACAATCGCTATCAATGGTAACCAAAAGTGGTATAACGGTTAAGACGGAGGAAGAAGACACAGAGGAATATTATCAAATTACAGTAAAAATACCAAAAAAGAAAAAATCTTAAAGCTAATATTATTTTAGAAAAATAATAAATTGACTTTTTTCCTTCTGTTTAGAGGAGGCATTTCAGAAATATATCTGAGATGCCTCCTTTTTTGTATATATTCTTAATATTTTATACAACTCTTTTCTGTTTTTTTGATAGAATGAGAATTAGATAGCGGTATTGAGTAGTGATTTTACAAATGATTTGTCAAAGTGAGCTTTGATAGATGGAAGCAGGTGCTTTTAAATGGGTAGAATTATAGCAATCGCCAATCAAAAGGGTGGCGTAGGTAAAACAACGACATCGGTCAATTTGAGCGCTTGTCTAGCATATTTGGGAAAAAAAGTGCTATTAATTGATGCTGATCCACAGGGCAATACAACAAGTGGACTTGGTGTTAATAAAGGAGAACTTCAAGGCTGTATTTATGATGTCTTAATTGATGATGAAAACGTTGTAAATGTCATTCAAGAAACAAATGTAGAAAACTTATCCATTGTTCCGGCAACGATTTCATTGGCTGGAGCGGAAATCGAATTAGTTTCAACCATATCAAGAGAGGTACGTTTAAAGCATGCACTTCAAAATGTGAAAGAAGACTATGATTATATCATTATTGATTGCCCGCCTTCTTTAGGGCTTTTAACTATTAACGCTTTAACTGCATCCGATGCATTAATTATTCCAGTTCAATGTGAATATTATGCATTAGAAGGGCTTAGTCAGCTATTATCTACTGTTCGTTTAGTGCAGAAGCATTTAAATCAACAACTTTACATTGATGGTGTGCTATTAACGATGCTTGATGCACGAACAAACTTAGGCTTACAAGTAATTGATGAAGTAAAAAAATATTTCCAAGATAAAGTATATAAAACAATTATTCCTCGTAATGTGCGATTGAGTGAGGCCCCAAGTCATGGGCAGCCAATAATCATTTATGACGCAAAATCAAGAGGTGCAGAAGTTTATTTAGAGATGGCGAGGGAAGTGATTAAAAATGGCTAAAGGTTTAGGAAAAGGCATTGGTGCGTTATTTCCTGGAGAGTCTTTAGAACAAAGTGGGCAAGTAGAGGAAATTCAATTAGAGTTAATTGTTGCAAACCCATTTCAGCCTCGTAAAATTTTTGATGAAGAAACGTTACAAGAATTAGCAGACTCCATACAGGAACATGGCATTCTACAGCCTATTGCAGTACGTAAGAAAGGGCGTAAATATGAAATTGTTGCTGGGGAACGACGTTATCGTGCCGCTCAATTAGCAGGTTTAGAGGTTATTCCTGCCATTATAAAAGAATTCTCAGATGCACAAATGATGGAGCTAGCTATTTTAGAAAATCTACAGCGTGAAGATTTAACAGTTATTGAAGAGGCTGAAGCTTACCAAAGTTTAATGGAAAACTTACATTTAACACAGGAGGAATTATCCAAGCGATTAGGGAAGAGTAGACCACATATCGCCAACCATGTTCGTTTACTAGCACTACCTGAGGATGTTCGTGCGTTGATGAACAATGGCACTCTATCAATGGGACAGGGACGAGCATTACTAGGGCTGAAAAATAAAAGAAGAATTCCTGAGGTCGCAAATAAGGTTATTAAACAAGGCTTAAATGTACGTCAGGTTGAAGTGCTAGTCCAAACTATAAATGAAGAAGTTTCACGTGAAACAATTCAGCCAAAGAAAAAGGATATATTTGTTGTAGCAAAGGAGTCACAACTACGAGATTATTTTGGAACAAATGTCCAAATAAAGAAGGTTAATAATAAAGGGAAAATAGAAATTGAGTTTTACTCTGAGGATGATTTAGAACGTATTTTAGAAATATTAAATTTACAAGATGAGTAATGCTAAATTTCTATAACGTAGTCAGAGCGCCGAATTATAAGGCGCTCTCTATTTTTCTAGAGAGAAGGAAGGCTGAACCGTGGTTTTATTTGGAGCTTTAATAAACGCATTATTAATTATAGCAGGCTCGGTTGTAGGGAGAATTTTTAAAAATATTCCGGAATCAATGAAGTCTTCTGTATTATCAATTATTGGCTTAGCAGTTGCACTTTTAGGTATTAAAATGGGCTTTGAAAGTGATAACTTTATTATAATGGTGGTAAGTTTAGTTGTAGGTACTGTTATTGGCGAATGGTTAGACTTAGATAAACAAATGAATCGACTGGGGCAATGGGTTGAATCTTTATTTAGCAAAAAACGTACTGATAATAATCAAATTAGTATTGCAGAGGGTTTTGTAACGGCTTCATTGATTTTTGTAGTCGGTTCTATGGCTGTCATAGGTGCACTTGATAGTGGCTTGCGTAATGATCATAATGTACTCATAACGAAAGGTTTAATCGATGGATTTACTTCGATTATCTTAGCATCTACATTAGGCATAGGTGTACTATTATCTGCAGTGCCTGTCTTCCTATATCAAGGAGTGATTGCACTTTTCGCGGGTGTCATTAGCTCCTTTATACCAGATGAAGCGTTACAAATGTTTATTACAGAGATGACTGCTGTAGGTGGTGTCATGATTTTGGCCATTGGTTTAAATATTGCAGGCTTAACCAAGATCAAGGCTGCCAACTTGTTGCCAGGTATCGTCGTTGTCGGCATTATGGTCGCTATCTTCTATACTTTTCAGTGAGAAACGATGTGCAGCGAGTAATAGTGCTCTTGAAAGTTTTTCCGCCATTGCATAAGAAATATGAAGTCTTGTATTTTGTAAAACCAGCATCTCCATAAAGCCTCCAATATTGACGATTCCTTTAACAGAAATGTCACCAATTGGAGGTAATTGTTTTTTAACAGCCTTACCAGGGAAAATGGGTCCATTTTGTACAGAAATATGCCCAACATTTTTTTCGCTACCAAGGCAAGCATCAATCGCAATAATAAAAGGTTTTGTTGTATGATTGTGTAGCTGTTGTAATGTAGAGTCTAAATTAAGAGCATGTAAAGGGTCTTCTAAAGAGCCTACAACTTCATATGGAAAACTAACAGATTTATTAAGAAAACTACCTGTTAATGGCCCCAGGGTATCACCTGTACAACGGTCACTTCCAATACAGCAGAAAATAAGTCGATCATGATGAAATGGTATATGTTCTAAAAATAATGTACTTAATTGCCAAACGGCATTTTTACTTTCATGATGAAGGGAATAAGGAAGTAATAAATTTGGTATAGTATTCATAAAAAAACTCACTTTCTTTTTTATTTGGAGGAAGTGCTCAATTTTTATGCAGTATACACAAATTTTTAGTAAGTTATACAAGAGGTGGTAATATTGGGATTCAACAAGAGGTTAATAGAAAATTATTGGAATAAACTAACATCAGAAGAATTTTGGGAAATGATTGTAGATGTAACCCTTGAAATTACACTTATTCTAATTGTTTCATGGATCGCAGTACGATTAGGGAAAAAATTTATTAAAAAAGTGTTTTTAATACGTATGCGCTCTCCATTAAACCATTCAGAGCGTCGACAGCGAACAATTTCGAGATTATTACAAAGTATTATCTCCTACGCAGTTTATTTTTCCGCCATCGTTGCAATTTTATCTAGCTTAGAGATTAAAATAGCAGGGCTTTTAGCTGGTGCAGGGATTGTTGGTTTAGCAATTGGTTTTGGTGCACAAAGTTTAGTAAAGGATGTTATTACTGGATTTTTTATCATTTTTGAGGATCAATTCGGTGTTGGTGATTATATAAAAATTAATGGGGCAGAGGGAACCGTTGTAGAAATAGGCTTACGAACAACAAAGATTAACGGAGCTACTGGTGAGCAATTTATAATTCCAAATGGTTCAATTGGGGAAGTTGTGAACTATTCTGTCAATAACTCTAAAATTTTTATAGATTTACAGATGACGAGTGATGCAGATTTTGAAAAGGCAGAATCTATTATAAAGAAATATTTAGAATCGTTACCTGATGTTCATAAAGAGCTCGTAACAGTACCAGCCTTTTTAGGGGTACAAAATGTCAAGGGTACTGAAGTAACGATTCGTATAGTGGCTGAGACATTACCTCAGCAACAATATGGAGTGGCACGTACTATTCGTAGAGATGTGACAAGGCTTTTTGAAGAAAATAATATACCAATGTCTCATCCAAAAATGATGTTATATGGTGTTAAAGATGAAGGGAGAAATGAATAATGGAACCGAAGAAATTTGGTCTAAACGATATTGTTGAAATGAAGAAGCAGCACCCATGTGGCACAAACAAGTGGAAAATTATTCGTATGGGTGCAGATGTACGAATTAAATGTGAAGGCTGTCAGCATAGTGTCATGATTCCACGCCGTGAATTTGAAAAAAAAATGAAGAAGGTTTTAATTTCTGCTAGTGAGGCTTAGCTTTAGGCGTATTAGACTTTTTAAGAGTGAATCAATATAATAGATAAGGTTATATGAGAGAAAAATGAACAGATCATAGAAAGGTTGTGTCCATTCATGGCATTAACAGCTGGAATCGTTGGTTTACCTAACGTTGGGAAATCAACATTATTTAACGCAATTACAAAAGCGGGCGCATTGGCTGCAAACTATCCATTCGCAACAATCGATCCAAACGTTGGTATTGTTGAAGTACCAGATGCACGTTTAGATAAATTAACTGAATTAGTAATACCGAAAAAAACAGTACCAACAGCGTTTGAGTTTACTGATATCGCAGGAATTGTAAAAGGTGCTTCAAAAGGTGAAGGATTAGGAAATAAATTTCTAGCACATATTCGTGAAGTAGATGCCATTTGCCAAGTTGTGCGTTGCTTTGTAGACGAAAACATTACGCACGTATCAGGAGCTGTTGATCCAATTGATGATATTGAGGTCATTAATCTAGAGCTTGCGCTTGCTGATTTAGAATCTGTAGATAAGCGTTTACAGCGTGTTAGCAAAATGGCTAAGCAAAAAGACAAGGAAGCCATGATTGAAGAACCTGTACTACTAAAAATTAAAGAACAATTAGAAAACGGTCGACCTGCACGTGCAGCTGAGCTTTCTGAGGATGAACTAAAGGTAATCAAGGGGCTTCATCTATTAACAATTAAACCAATGCTTTATGTGGCAAACGTTTCAGAAGATGAAGTGGCAGATGCTGATAACAACGAGTATGTGAAAAAAGTGCGTGAGTATGCGTCTGCTGAAGGTGCTCAAGTTATTACAATTTGTGCAAAAATCGAAGAAGAAATTTCCGAGCTTGATGATGAAGAAAAGGCAATGTTCCTAGAAGAACTAGGTATTAAGGAATCAGGTTTAGATCAATTAATCCGTACTTCTTATGATTTACTTGGACTAGCAACTTACTTTACAGCAGGGGTACAAGAGGTGCGTGCATGGACTTTCCGTAAAGGGATGAAGGCTCCACAATGTGCGGGGATCATTCATACTGACTTTGAACGTGGTTTTATTCGTGCAGAAACAGTTGCGTTCGATGATTTAGTAGAGGCTGGTTCTCAAGCCGCTGCTAAAGAAGCTGGTAAAGTACGTCTTGAAGGTAAAGAGTATATTGTACAAGACGGAGATATTATGTTATTCCGTTTCAATGTATAAAACATAAACTGGGGCAATCTTTAAATGGATTGCCTTTTTTGTTTAGATGTTGATCTGTTTATTTTGAAAGGCAGGTATAGTGATGAATTTATTACACATAAAAGAACGAGGATTGGAAATTGAGCAGCTAGGGCAATTACCGATAGATATCTTAGAAGCTATTTACGAGCAAAAATTGTTTAAGCTATTTACACCTAAGGAATTAGGCGGTAAAGAATTAAACTTATTGGAAGGCATGAAAGTATTTCAACAGATGTCTGCACTTGATGGAAATCTAGGTTGGCTGGTCACAATCGGTACAGGTGGTAATGCATTTATCCCAACATTCAATCAAGAGGTCTGTAAAAAAATCTTTTCGCCAAGAAATGCTGTTATCGCAGGTAGTGGCTATCCAACAGGCATAGCAGTGCAAATGGAGGGTGGCTATCGTGTATCAGGACAATGGAAGTATTGTAGTGGCGCAGATTATGCTACTACTTTTACAATGAATTGCTTTGTGGAGCATGAAGGTATAAGAACCGATCAAATTATTAGTTGCTCAGTTGAGCGTGAGCATGTTGAGATTTTTCATGATTGGCGTGCAATGGGTTTAAAAGCAACAGCCAGTCATACAATCAGTATTCAAAATGCATGGGTGCCACAAGAAGCAACGTTTCAGTTAGGTGCCATTCATAATAACTATGGAAGCTTTGTACATAGCTTTCCGTTTGGCACATTTGCAGAGGCTTCCTTCCTGAGTGTTTGCCTAGGCATAACAGAAAATTTCTTAGAGCAGACGTCTATTATGATCAAGCAAAAAAGTAATGAACCAAGTCGAGCAGAACGCATGGGTACATTACACGCTTTATTAATACAGAAGCAACAAAACTTTAATCAGCTTGAAGAACAATTTTATGCAAAACTGACTCAATACTGGGAAAAACATAAAGCTGGTCAAGAGTTAGCGGATTTAGAACTACAGGAATTCTCACAAATGAGTAAGGATAGTGCAGCAACCTGTATCGATATAGCCAACAGCTTCATTCGTAATTTTGGAATGGAGGCAATTACTGAGACATCTTCGATTAATCGTATTTGGAGAAATTTATATACTGCAGCACAGCATGGTTTTTTAACTCCGTAAAGTTGTCAGAAGTTTTTTGATGAGCAAACTAGAAAATGCCAAAGCACAAATTAAATAGCGCTTTGGCATTTTGAATTTTTTATTAAATATGTAGAGTGTCCCAACCTTTTTTAATCTTTTTTTGGATTCGTGTAAACATATAGCTTAGGTAAATGTGGATCATCTTTAATAAGTGCATTTTTTGGATATTTACGTAACTCTTTATACATTGCGAAATCTCCCACAGCTCCAGCTATTAAAAATGCTCCCACTAATACTAGAACAGTGCTGTTAAAGTAGAAACCTACAATAGCAGGTAAAATACCTGTCGTCCAAAAAGGCAGTAATAAGGCCTTCTTCATTGCATGATTAGGCAGTGGCTGGTCTGTTGTAGCATACGCTATGCCTAGCTCTAAATTAAGGCCATATTTTAATGACTTAAAAGGTACGCCTCCAAATAACATAAATCCAAGTAAATGAGAGGCCTCGTGTAATACAATAAATAAAATATACAGGGCAACAAAGAGAACGGACCCAATAATCATATCAAAAAATGAGAAATGGAACTCTTTAAAGCAAATATATTGAATTGCCAAAAATAATATAACAAGTCCACTTGTGACAACAATATTGTCCATCATTAGTTTTTTTATATCGAGTTCGATCACAATCGGTTCTTTTTCTGGTAGCATGAAAGCTCCTCCTTCATGAATCAATTATATACATTATAATAGGATGAATTATTAGTTTACGACTTGAAAGACATGTACCTGTATGTTACAATTCATTGATGTGAGTAATAATTATTACTTACTCCTTGCTCCCTTATATAGGAGAGCCTAAGTCCATAAGGAGGTGTAAACAGATGAGAAAATACGAATTAATGTACATCGTACGTCCAAACATTGAAGACGAAGCGAAGAAAGCTTTAGTTGAACGTTTCAACGAAATCTTAACTTCTAACGGTGCAGAAGTCATCGAATCAAAAGAGTGGGGCAAACGTCGCCTAGCTTATGAAATTCAAGACTTCCGTGAAGGTTACTACCAAATCGTTAAAGTAAACGCTACTTCAGGAGCAATCAACGAATATACACGTCTTGCTAACATCAGCGAAGATATCATTCGTCACATTGCAGTTCGCGAAGAAGAAAAATAATTTTTAACAAAATGCTGAAAAGGAGGTTGTATTCTGATGATAAACCGTGTCGTTTTAGTTGGAAGACTAACAAAAGATCCTGAGCTACGCTATACACCAAATGGTATTGCGTCTACACGATTTACAATTGCTGTGAATCGAACATTCTCAAACCAACAAGGTGAACGCGAAGCTGATTTCATTAGTTGCGTTGCGTGGCGAAAACAGGCCGAAAACCTAGCGAACTTCATGCGAAAAGGAAGTTTAATTGGAGTGGAAGGCCGCATCCAAACAGGTAGCTATGAAGGACAAGATGGTAAGCGAGTATACACAACAGATGTAGTGGCAGATAGCGTACAGTTTTTAGAGTCCCGTAATGCTGGTGCTAGCGGTGCTCCTGCTCCACAATATGGTGGACAGACTTACGGTAATAACCAGCCATCGTATGGTGGTGGTCAACCACAGCAATCATTTGGTGGTTCGATGCCTGGACAGGGTTCATTTGGCAACGATGCTGCTTATCAGCAAAATCAACCACCTATGAATCAGCCGAACTATACACGTGTAGATGAGGATCCATTTGCGAATAGCAAAGGACCGATTGAAGTATCTGAGGATGATCTTCCATTCTAAAATACTTCTAACATAAAAAAATAATAAGGAGGAGACATACTATGGCACCACGTCGCGGAGGCCGCAAACGCCGTAAAGTTTGCTACTTCACTGCTAATAACATTACGCATATCGACTATAAAGATGTGGATTTATTAAAAAAATTCATCTCTGAGCGCGGTAAAATCTTACCACGTCGCGTAACTGGCACTAGCGCTAAGTACCAACGTAAATTAACTTCAGCTATCAAAGTATCTCGTATCATGGGATTACTTCCATTCGTAGCAGAAGACAAATAAGATTGATGTCGCCAAGGCATTGACCTTGCATCAATTTTTAAGACCAGCATATTTCGATATTCGTATCGGTGTATGCTGGTTTTTTGTTGCAAAATGTTTTTTAATGAAAAAATTTGTTTAGGCGATTCGGTAATATATCCTCTAAATAGACATGTATTAAAGTCAAGAGTTCTACAAAATTTATGATTCTTAGCGTTTTTTGTTCAATAACGTGAAAAAATGGTACAATAAAGTTTAGTAAGTTTTGACTGAAAAAAGGAAGGTTTTCAATGCCGAATAATCAAACAAAGGCGCTTGTACAGGGTGCTGCAATGGTGGCAATTTTTACGTTGATGATGATAATATCTGCGTATATTCCTCTTGCTTTCATGTTAGTATTTTTATTTGCACCATTACCCTTTGCATGGTATAGCGCAAAATATAAGCGCTCCACATCAATATTAGTAGCAATTGTCGGATGTATTCTAACATTTATAACGAGCGGATTAGTCATACTGCCATTCGCATTTATTTTTGCGTTAGTAGGAATAATGATAGGTGCTGCCATTCGCCAACAAAAAAGTAAAATATATTTATTTATGTCATCAGGTATTGCTGTTCTTTTATCAACTGCAATTGTATTTCTAGCGTATGTACGTCTCGCAGGCATTAATATGGTTGAGATTGGTGTAGAAATGGCGAAAAAAAATTATGAGCAAACAGCAGCAATGTCACAAAATTTAACTGGTCAATCAACTATTACTCCTGACCAGGTAGAAGCTGTATCAAAGATGATGGAATTAACGGTTCCTTCAACAGTAACCCTCGGGGCATTTTTTGTAGCATTTGTACTGATGTCAATTAATTTACCTATATTGAAGCGTCTAGGTTTAAATGTACCAAAATTTGCACCTTTTCAACATATGCGTTTACCACGATCAATATTATGGTATTACATGATAATTTTATGTATCAACTTATTTATACGTCCAGAACCTGGTTCTACATTAGATGTAATTGTGTTAAATGTTTCATATATTTTATGGGTTTTATTAATATTACAGGGAATTTCCTTTATCCATTATTTTATTTCCAAAAAAGGTATGCCAGTAGGTGTAAAATGGATTGCGACATTGCTCGCTATACCATTATCATCCTTTATGATATTACTTGGTATCATAGACCTAGGTTTTGATGTTCGTTCACTTGTGAAAGGGAAAACTAAAGAATAAGGGGCTGATGTAATGGGGACTTTTAGAAAACGACCGATTCGCTATCCGCTTTTTGTTCTTTCCATTTTTGGCATTGTGACGTTCGTGCTTCTATGTATTTGGAATATCGGGATAGGTATTGGTTATGGAGTAGGCTTTGCACTGTTAATGGCCTATACGTGGAAGGTAGAACAGGTAGCCTTTGATGAAACAGAAAAGCATATTGAATCGATTTCTTTTCGTATGAAAAAGGTTGGAGAAGAGGCATTGCTCGAAATGCCGATTGGAATTTTACTCGTCAATGATCAATATGAAATAGAATGGTCCAATCCATATATGCAAGGAGTTTTAAATAGAGAAACATTAGTAGGTGAAGGAATTGTCAATATTTCTGATGATATTTATGTACTAATGAAGACTGAAGAATCAAATGAAGCCACGATTACACTACGTGAACGAAAATATCGTGTTTTTTATAAAAAAGAAGAACATCTGCTCTATTTCTTTGATATCACAGAGCAGATTGCGATTGAAAAGCAATACTTTGCAGATCGTACTGTCATTGCCATTTTATTTGTTGATAATTATGATGAAATTACGCAGGCGATGGATGACCAGCCACGTAGCTTAACCAATACGATGGTTACATCCATTGTCAATGAATGGGCTGCAGAGCATGGAATATTTGTAAAAAGAATTTCATCTGACCGTTTTTTAGCGGTATTAAATGAATCTATTTTAACAGAGCTTGAAAAGAAAAAATTTGCTATTTTAGATACCATTCGAGAAAAAACAGCGCAAAAAAATCTCTCATTAACATTGAGTATTGGTGTTGGTGCAGGATCATCTTCATTAGTGGAGCTTGGTGAGCTAGCACAATCAAGTCTGGATCTTGTTTTAGGACGTGGCGGTGATCAGGTAGCTATTAAGCAGCCAACAGGAAAGCTAAAGTTCTATGGCGGAAAAACCAATCCAGTAGAAAAACGTACACGTGTAAGAGCAAGGGTTATTTCCCATGCTTTACGTGATTTAATTCAGGAGAGTGATCAAGTATTTGTGATGGGGCATAAAAACCCTGATATGGATTCGATTGGTGCTTCTGTCGGCGTACGAAAAATGGCACAAATGAATGATGTAAAGGGCTATGTCATTATAAACTTTGATGAATTAAACGGAAGTGTCACACGTTTAATGAATGAAATTGAGAGTAAATCGGATTTCTATGAAAATTTCCTAACACCAGAGGAAGCTGCGTCAAAAATGACCGAAAAGTCGTTGCTCGTTATTGTTGATACACATAAACCGGATTTAGTCATCGATTCACATTTATTAAAATTGGCTGAAAAGGTTGTTGTAATTGATCACCATCGTCGAAGTGAGGACTTTATAGAGAATCCAACACTTGTTTACATGGAACCGTATGCCTCGTCGACTGCTGAGCTTGTTACAGAGTTATTAGAATATCAGCCGAAGCGGGCGAAGATAAATATGCTAGAGGCAACAGCCTTACTAGCAGGAATTATTGTTGATACAAAGAGTTTTACCTTGCGTACGGGTGCTCGCACGTTTGAAGCGGCTTCTTATTTACGGACAAATGGTGCAGATACAATACTTGTACAGCGTCTTTTAAAAGAAGATGTGGATACGTATATAGAACGTTCTAAAATTGTACAAACGGTAAAGTTTGTAAAACCTGGTATTGCCATAGCTGTTGGCGAGGATTCGAAAGTTTATGACTCTGTGTTAATTGCGCAAACAGCAGATATTTTATTAACAATGAAGGATGTTGGTGCTTCCTTTGTTATAGCGCATCGAGCAGATGGCAAAATAGGTATAAGTGCAAGATCACTCGGCGAAGTAAATGTCCAGCTAATTATGGAAAAGCTCGGTGGCGGCGGACATTTAACGAATGCAGCCTGCCAGATGGAAGGGAATTCTATAGAGGGCGTGAAAAAATATTTAGAAGAGGCCATAAATGAGGTACTTGAAGGGAGTTTTGAATCATGAAAGTAGTTTTTTTAAAGGATGTTAAAGGAAAAGGTAAAAAAGGGGAAATTAAAAACGTAGCTGATGGCTATGCACAAAATTTCTTAATTAAAAATGGCTATGCAGCTGAAGCCAATACACAAGCATTAAGCCAATTAGAAGGACAAAAGAAATTAGAGGCAAAAAATGCAGCGGCAGAATTAGCCGAAGCAAAAGCATTAAAAGAAAAATTAGAAGCTTTAACAGTAGAACTAAAAGCAAAATCAGGTGAAGGTGGTCGCTTATTCGGTTCTATTTCTACGAAACAAATTGCTGACGCACTACAAAAAGTACATGGCATTAAAATTGATAAACGTAAAATGACTTTAAATGAGGGCATTCGTGCACTGGGCTTTACTAATGTACCTGTAAAACTACACCATGAAGTATCTGCAACATTAAAAGTACATGTAACGGAAGAATAAGGGGCGACAATCCATGAGCGAACCGATGATGGACCGCGTTCCACCGCATAACCGGGAAGCGGAGCAATCGGTTATCGGTGCCATTTTCCTCGATCCACAAGCATTAATTACGGCGTCGGAAATTTTATTAGCGGATGATTTTTATCATAATGCACATAAGAAAATTTTTGAAACGATGCTGCGCTTAAGTGACCAAGGAAAAGCGATAGATGTTGTTACAGTTACAGAAGAATTATCAGCAAAAAAAGAGATTGAAGATGTTGGCGGGCTATCGTATTTACTAGAGCTCGCCAATGCTGTCCCTACGGCTGCTAATGTCGCACACTATGCAAAGATTGTAGAAGAAAAGGCACTCTTAAGACGTTTGATTCGCGTCGCTACTAAAATTGTAGAAGATGGCTATACGCGCGAAGATGAAGTAGAAGCATTACTAGGTGAAGCAGAGAAGAAAATGATGGAGGTAGCCAATCGTAAAAATGCTGGTGATTTTAAGCATGTTAAAGACGTTTTGGTGGAAACCTTTGATAACATTGAACAACTTCAATCACGTAAGGGAGATGTTACAGGTATTCCGACAGGCTTCCGTGATTTAGATAATATTACTGCTGGCTTCCAGCGCAACGATTTAATTATTGTCGCGGCTCGTCCTTCTGTGGGGAAAACAGCCTTTGCTTTAAATGTTGCGCAAAGTGTTGCTGTTCAAGCGCGTGAGAATGTTGCAATCTTCTCACTGGAAATGGGTGCAGAGCAACTAGTCATGCGTATGCTTTGTGCAGAGGGAAATATAGATGCACAAGTTTTACGTACAGGTGCTTTAAATACGGAAGATTGGGGTAAACTAACTATGGCAATGGGGAGTTTATCGAATTCTGGTATCTTTATTGATGATACGCCAGGTGTACGTATTAATGAAATTCGAGCAAAGTGTCGACGCTTAGCACAGGAGCATGGGCTTGGAATGATTTTAATTGATTATTTACAGCTTATTCAAGGTAGTGGTAAACCGGGAGAGAACCGTCAGCAAGAGGTATCTGAAATTTCACGTTCATTAAAAGGATTAGCACGTGAATTAAAGGTCCCGGTAATTGCGTTATCGCAGCTATCACGTGGTGTTGAGCAGCGTCAGGATAAACGGCCAATGATGAGTGACCTGCGTGAATCTGGAAGTATTGAGCAAGATGCTGATATTGTTGCCTTCTTATATCGTGATGATTACTACGATAAAGAATCGGAAAGTAAAAATATGATTGAAATTATTATTGCTAAACAACGTAATGGTCCAACAGGAACGGTTACACTTGCATTTAAGAAAGAATTCAATAAATTTATTAACGTGGATTGGTCACAAATGCCACCACCGCCTCCACGTGATTAATGATATCTAACAATATATATCTATAGAAGGGCCTTGAAGTATTTAATCTAAATTTTAGATAATATTCATACCATTCTGTCATTAAACACGAACGTTGAATCAGATTTTTTGATTTTATGTTCGTGTTTTTAACTATTTTTTGTTGACGAGTTGTTTCTATCATTGTTACAATAATTAACGGCTTAAAAATTGAGATACAAAGCGTATCTAACGGAGGTGCTGATTATGACATCAGTTGTAGTTGTAGGAACACAGTGGGGAGACGAAGGGAAAGGTAAAATTACAGATTTCCTGTCGCAAAAGGCCGATGCAATTGCTCGTTTTGCAGGTGGTGATAATGCAGGACATACCATTAAATTTGATGGTGAAACATATAAGCTACATTTAATTCCATCAGGTATTTTCTATAAAGAAAAGACTTCAGTAATTGGTAATGGATTGGTTGTTAATCCAAAGTCATTAGTAACTGAGCTTAGAGGTTTGCAGGAGCGTGGCATTAATACAGACAACCTACGTATTTCTAATCGTGCCCATGTTATTTTGCCATACCATATCAAACAAGATATTGCTGATGAGGAAAGCCGTGGCGACAATAAAATTGGCACGACTTGCAAAGGTATTGGACCTTGCTATCAAGATAAAGTAGCCCGCATTGGTATCCGTATGGCTGATTTACTGGACAAAGAAATATTTGAAGAAAAACTACGTCATAATTTAGCAATTAAGAATAAATTATTCGAGAAGTTTTACGAAGTTGAAGGTGTAACGTTTGAAGAAATTTTTGAAGAGTACTATGCATATGGACAAGAAATTGCAAAATATGTAGCAGATACATCAAAAATCTTAAATGATATCTTGGATGAAGGCGGCAAAGTGTTATTTGAAGGCGCTCAAGGTATCTTACTTGATGTCGATCAAGGTACGTATCCGTTTGTAACGTCTTCAAATCCTGTTGCTGGCGGAGTAGCAATTGGTGCTGGTATTGGTCCATCACGAGTTTCTAATGTTATTGGTGTATGTAAAGCCTATACATCACGTGTTGGTGATGGTCCATTCCCAACTGAATTATTCGACGAAGTGGGTCAACAAATCCGTGAAGTCGGTCGTGAATATGGTACAACAACAGGCCGTCCACGTCGTGTAGGCTGGTTTGATACAGTAGTTGTCCGTCATTCACGTAGAGTAAGTGGAATTACACATCTTGCACTTAATTCAATCGATGTTCTATCAGGCTTAGACACTGTAAAAATCTGTACAGCGTATAATTATCAAGGTGAAACCATTACAGAATATCCAGCAAATCTTCATATTATTGAACAATGTGAACCAATTTATGAAGAGCTACCAGGCTGGTCAGAGGATGTTACAGACTGCAGAACTTTAGAAGAGTTACCTGAAAATGCACGACGCTATGTAGAGCGTGTGAGCGAGTTAACAGGTATTCAAATTGCAACATTCTCGGTTGGTCCTGCACGTGAACAAACAAATGTTTTAGTGGATATTTGGGAAGCATAATAAGATGACTATACTAAAAGGGCGTGCCATATGCGGTACGCCCTTTTATATCTAGTGAATATCCTTTTTCTTGAAGCGTCCACCTTTAACCTCTGCTATATTACCAATCGCAAGGAACGCATTATCATCAATTTCAGCGACAATAGATTTTAGCTTCGATTCCTCTAATCGTGTGATAACAGTAAAAATAACTTTTTTATCGTTACCTGTATAAGCCCCCTCACCATGAAGGAAGGTTACACCTCGACCTAGTCGGTCCATTATGGTTTGGCCAATTTCATCTATTTCATCACTAATAATGTAGACGGATTTTGATTCCTCCATCCCTTGAATAACAATATCAATCATTTTATAGGCAATATAATAAGCTAGGATGGAGTACATAGCTTGTTCCCAGGTGAAGATAAAGCCTGCTACTGTAAAGATCAGGATATTGAAGAACATAATAATTTCTCCCACAGAAAAGGGAGTTTTTCGATTAAATAAAATAGCTAAAATTTCGGTTCCATCTAACGATCCGCCGTACCTTATAACAATGCCGACACCGATTCCTAAAATCATGCCACCAAAAACGGTCGCTAATAAAGTATCCTGGGTAAATGGTTTTAGATTATGTAGTAAGATCGTTGTTAATGATAGTACGGTAATGCCTAAGCCTGTAGAAAGTGCAAAGGTTTTACCAATTTGCTTATAGCCTAAAAAGATAAAGGGTAAGTTTAAGATGAAGATAAATATACCAAGAGGTAACTTTAATAAATGTGAAGTGATGATAGAAACACCTACGATTCCACCATCCATAATGTGGTTTGGTACTAAAAATAACTCTAGCCCTACTGCCATTATTATTGCACCTAGTGCCACCATAATGCTCCTTATGACAATTCTACGAGCCCTATTTTTCTGTGGCTTGACCAATCTATGTGTTATTTCAGAGGTCTGTGAATCACTCAATGTAATCGCTCCAATCAAGTAGTGTATCCTTCTTCTCTATTTTATCGGAATATTAAAAAAGTAAAAAGTAATTAGTTTTAATTCTCATAAAGAATATATGAATAGTATTGTAAGAATATCAACCAATAAAACATAAATTTACAATTTTACTATCATATAACAGATAAGAGTTATGTAACAATTAGTCGAAAAATAATACAATTACATTACAAAAGTATGAAAATATTCAATCCCTTTTTTCTTTATGGTACAGTATAGTGGTGCAAAATTATTTGTGGGTAATTAATCCTATGGTAGCATAAAGTTGGAAGGGGCTTTATTGATGAGTTCGTCTTGGTATAAAAAAGAAGAAAACAATAGATTGACTTACAATCTATCTTCATTCAAAAAAATGTCTATTATTGCAATTTTAATGACAAGCTTAACCGTTAATACTGGCTTTGCAAAAGAAAATCATAAAGAAGATTTAAATAAGATTTTTCATATTTATGTAGGTAATCAATATATTGGAGCAGTATCTAACGAGAAGGCTGTCCAAGAAATTATTGCATCAAAGGAAAGAGAAGTTGGTCAACAGTATAAAGAATTGTCTATAAATGCTAGTACATCTGTTAAAATTATCCCAGAGCAGGTGTTTAGTAATGAAACTAAAGATGCGGATATCTTAGCGAAATTAGAGCAATCTTTAGTTGCTAAGTCTCAAGCTTTTACCTTATTTGTAGATAATAAGCCTCTTGTATCCTTAAAAGATGCAAAGGCTTATGAAGATACTATACGTTTACTAAAATTACAATATGTTTCACAGCAAGAGATGAATAGTTTACATACTGATCAGCAATCAACGAATCAAGTATCGCCACTACAATCTGGTGAAACCCGTTTGTTAAATGTTTCCTTTAAACAAGGAGTTTCAGGTGTTACACAAAATGTTTCTCCAAGTACTATTGTTACTCCTGAAAAGGCTGTGCAATATTTGATGACAGGCTCTTTAGAGCAGGAAACCTATAAAATTCAAACAGGCGATGTTCTAGGCTCAGTTGCTCAAAAGCATAACTTAACTACAGCTGAATTACTAGCATTAAATCCTGGTATTACTGTAGATACTGTTCTACAAATTGGACAAGCATTGAACGTAACAGTAGCAAAACCATTTGTTACTCTTGAAGTCAAACAAGAGAAGAAAGTTATAGATACAATACCTTTTAAGAAAATAATTGAAGAAGATCCAAACATGTATAAAGGTGAAAAAGTAGTGAAGCAGCAGGGCGTTGATGGAAAGAAAGAAACATCTTATCTATTAACCTCTGAAAATGGAACACGTATATCCAAAGTGGCGTTAGAAGAGCAAATTATACAGCAACCAGTAGATGAGATTGAGGTTGTTGGTACGAAGGTCATTTCTTCTCGTGGTACAGGTGAATTTACTTGGCCTACTGTAGGAGGCTATATTTCAAGTCAGATGGGTCAACGATGGGGAACTGTCCATCGTGGTATTGATATTGCCCGACCAAGTAATTATAATATCTTAGCTTCTGATAATGGAGTTGTAGTAGCAGCTAGCAGCTCAGGCAGTTATGGTAATAGAATCGTAATTAATCATAATAATGGATATACAACACTCTATGGACATTTATCTTCAATCAATGTTGAAGTTGGACAAGTAGTGGAAAAAGGTTCTGTGATTGGTATTATGGGATCTACTGGAAATTCCACAGGTACACATCTTCATTTTGAAGTTGAAAAGGATGGTTCATTAGTCAATCCTTTATCATATGTAGGACGTTAAATTTGAATAGCAGGCAGTCCAATATATGGACTGTCTTTTTGTATACTTCTTGTTCTATTATTTCCCGAGAAATATTTGTCGAAATATCATTTATTTTAATAGCCAATAATTGTCTTTGAATTTAGAATAATGCATTGAAGCTAAAAGCATGATAGAGTTAAGAGTAGTGATTTTAACTTCTTTCAGATATTTTTGTTGGTGAATGTCAAGTGTCAGCCCATAAAAGTCTCTTTCATTATAAAGATGCTAGCATATGTCTAAACATCTACTGAAAAGAGCGACTCAAAATAAAAAGTGAAAATGCTAGAAGTGACTAACTACAGCTTCCGAAGGATTGTTACAAATTCGGAGACAATAATTATAAATACACACTTGTTTTAAGAATAGATAAATAGCGAAAGGGAGAAAACGTATGGATAAAACAATTTTAGTTGTTGATGATGAAAAACCAATCGCAGATATTTTACAGTTTAATTTAATAAAAGAAGGCTATAAGGTAATTTGTGCTTATGATGGAGATGAAGCACTAGCAAAGGTTGAGGAAGAGCAGCCAGATTTGATGCTTTTAGATATAATGCTGCCAAAGCGTGATGGTATGGAGGTTTGTAGGGAAATTCGAAAAAAATATGATTTTCCGATCATTATGCTAACAGCAAAGGGCTCTGAGATTGATAAAGTATTGGGCTTAGAAATGGGTGCAGACGATTATGTAACAAAACCTTTTAGTACGCGTGAACTGATTGCACGTGTCAAAGCAAACATGCGTCGTTTACAGGTGGTTGCACCTGCTGCTGAGGAGGCAGCAGAAGAGTCAAATGAGATTGTTGTTGGCTCACTTGTCATTCAACCAGATGCTTATTTAGTATTAAAACGAGATGAGGCCATTGAGCTTACACATCGTGAATTTGAGCTATTACATTATTTAGGAAAACATATTGGTCAAGTCATGACACGTGAGCATTTATTGCAAACTGTATGGGGCTATGATTATTTTGGTGATGTACGAACAGTAGATGTAACGATTCGTCGTTTACGTGAAAAAATAGAGGACAATCCTAGTCACCCAGCTTGGATAGTAACACGTCGTGGTGTTGGTTATTATTTACGAAATCCTGAGCAGGAGTAAATGGAATGCAAAAAGTTAGCTTCTTTAAATCGATTCATGTCAAGCTAGTTCTTATTTACATTTTGTTAATATTGCTTGCTTTGCAAATAATAGGTATATATTTTGCACGTGAATTGGAGGAAAATTTAAAAACCAATTTCCGAGATTCCATTTTCCAACGTGTTGATTTAATGCAATACAGCATTCGTGAGGAAATTTTAAAGGAACGCGATGAAAGTATGCCAACACTTGAAGAAAGCCTTAAAACGATTGTGATGGAGTTTTCTACAGGGCTGAAGGATGTTTCTTATGGAGATATATTAGAGATTCGTGTTATTGACAATCGGCAGCGGATACGTGCAACATCTGAGTTAGAAAATCAAAATCTGATCGGACAGCGCTCAAATACGGATCTTGTCCGACGTGCATTGTCAGCAGAGACATTATTTGAAAATATCAAACTTGATAATAAAACGAGAAACCGAATTTGGGTGTTAGCGACACCCATTCGAAATGGTGCAGGTACGGATGATGAAGTTATAGGGGTTCTTTATATTGAAGCTAATATTGAATCTGTTTTTGGGCAAGTAAATGACATTAACCGTATTTTCCTTGGTGGAACTGCTGTGTCCTTGGTGATTACTATCTTTTTAGGAATATTAGTCGCACGAACAATTACACAGCCGATTGCAGATATGCGTAAACAGGCACAGGCGATGGCAAAAGGAAATTATTCACGAAAAGTACGTGTTTATGGAACAGATGAAATAGGGCAGCTTGCTATAACCTTTAATCATTTGACGAATCGCTTGCAGGAAGCCCAATCTACTACAGATGCAGAGAGACGAAAACTTGATTCGGTCCTTAGTAATATGACAGATGGTGTTATTGCGACAGATCGTAAGGGACGCATCATCCTTATTAATGATCCCGCCCTAGAGCTATTACATATTTCTAGGGATATTACATTAGGCCGCCCAATTGCGTCTGTTTTAGGGATTGATCAAGAGTATAGCTTTGAGGATTTAATACACATGAATGATGCGGTGAATTTAAATTTTAGTACAACAGACGCACCCTATATTTTACGTGCGAATTTCTCGGTCATTCAAAAAGAAACAGGCTTTATCAATGGTTTAATTACTGTGCTGCACGATATTACGGAGCAGGAAAAAATTGAAATGGATCGTCGAGAATTTGTATCTAATGTATCACATGAATTACGCACGCCATTAACAACAATGCGTAGCTATTTAGAGGCACTTGCGGATGGCGCCTGGAAAGATGAAAATATTGCTCCAACATTTTTGAATGTTACACAAACAGAAACAGAGCGAATGATTCGCTTAGTTAATGACTTATTGCAGTTATCGCGCATGGATAGTGCGGATTATGAATTGAATAAGGATATTGTTCTTTTCAATTCATTCTTTAATCGTATTATTGATCGCTTTGAAATGTCAAAGTCTGACAAAGTAACGTTCCAACGTTTATTCCCAGAAGCGTCTTATTATGTGGAAATTGATACAGATAAGGTGACACAGGTAATCGATAATATCATTTCTAATGCAATAAAGTATTCTCCAGATGGTGGAAATGTTCGATTTGGTTTTACTGTGCAAGGTGAGATGTTGAAGGTTATGATTTCTGATGATGGTATGGGCATTCCTAAGGAAAATGTAGGACGTATTTTCGATCGTTTTTATCGTGTGGATCGTGCACGTGCTCGTTCTATGGGCGGGACAGGTCTAGGACTAGCTATTGCCAGGGAAATGATTGAAGCACATGGTGGTAAAATTTGGGCTGAAAGTGAGGAAGGTCACGGTACAACCATATTCTTTACATTACCATATGATTTAGATGATTTTGACGAGGCAGGTGAGTGGGCATGAAATATATAGAGCCAGTTAAATCAGTTGTATTATTTCTACTCGTCATGTTGAGTGTCGTTTTAACCTTTATTATATGGACATATACACCAGATTATAAAATTATTGAACAAACTGAGGGCAAAGAAATCCTAATTGGGTCTCAGAAAAGGATGGAGGATATCATCCGTCCCTATAAGGCGATTTATCGCTTTGATGAGGAGTTCACAGGAACAGCATCCAATGGTGCAATGAAGGATATTATGAAAGCTTTTCAGGGCTGGAATGTTCTTGATATAGTGCCAATCAATAATAATCTTACAGCGAATTATGTAAATGAGATGATCCGCACAAATAACCGTATGACTGTCTTTTTTACTGGTGAAATACCTTACTCTGCCTTTAGCTCTATTTTCCAGTTTACTGATAAAGAAATACCTGAAACAACCTTTAATCGTATGATTATAGATTGGACGAATTATGGTAGCAAAGAATTACAGGTCTTTTTCATTAGTAGTAATAATAAAACGTTAATGCGCTCACGTGTAAGCCTGCAAAATACCAATCCATTTATAAGGGATGTTATTGAGCCAGCGAAAACATATAGCACTTTTAAAGAAATTGAGCGTGATGGCTTTACCTCTCTTTATATGCCTAATGATAAAATTGAGTCTACCAAATATATGTATACGTTTATAGAGGAGCCACTTGAATCTTTTAAAAACGTCTTATTTCCAAATCCAAATATTGTTCAGCGTAGTATTGAAAGTGCAATGACTGAAAAATATCAGGATGGCAATTCACGAATGACTGTTGACTCAAACTTAAAATCTTTAACCTACGTATATCCAGCTGCAGAAAGTAGTGCCATCATAGAGCCATCTAAGCTCTTGAAGGATAGCTTTGAATTTATCAACGAGCACGGAGGATTTACAGCTGATTATCGCTATGTATCAAAAAATACTAGCAAAAATCAGTTAGAGTATCAGCAATATTTACAGGGGTTACCGGTTTATAGTGATCAAGTTATAAGCAAGATTACAACTGTGTGGGGGGATAATCTTATATTCCGCTACAAGCGCCCTTATTATTCCTTAGTTTTCGACATTCCAACCGAGAAGGAGATAAAAGAGTTGCCTTCAGGCTTGGAGATCGTGGAAAAGATTCAGCAACATAATACTATTGTGTTATCAGATATAGATGATATCGTGGTGGGGTATTATTTAAAGCAAGATTCAAGTAGCATAATGACATTAGAGCCATGCTGGTTTGTAGTTCATAACGGTGTAGCGACAAAACTGACGCCTGAATTATTAGGAGGTGTCATAAATGGATTGGAATAGAACAAAATCTATTTTCATCATCGTTTTTTTAATACTGAATATCTTCTTGTACTCGTCATATTTAAAACGTTATAATGAAGCGCAGAGTGTAGAAATACCCGGTGAAAGAACAATAGAAACCCGTTTAAAGGATGATAATATTACGTATGGTGCATTGCCTAGTAATGAATCAGCAACTTATATTACGGGCAAAGTGCATAAGTTTACGAGTAGTGATTTCCCCGATAAAAATCAGCAAGCGAATATTAATGAGACATTTGCTCATGTTGTCTTTATCAATCCTGTGAAGTTACGTAATATTAATGATAATACAAGCTTTACGGAGTTTCTCCATACAAATGTTAAAGAGGGAGATTCCTATGCATTATGGAAGGTAGATCGTGAGGAGCGAGTCGCAATCTTCTTTCAGAAAAAAAATAATCAAATGTTCTATTACAATGATAGTGCTTCATTAAAAGTAAAATGGAACATGGACAACGAAGTTATCATGTATGAGCAGACAATGATTGATAATATTGAAGAAATAGAACAACAAGAAACAGTTATCCCACCACTTCAAATTATCCAAACTTTGTATGTAAAAGGACTGTTAAAGGCAGAATCACGTATTACTCATATAAAGCTAGGCTATTCGACATTTAGTAATTTAACACAATCAAAAACACAAGTGTTGATACCAACATGGGAAGTACAAGTAAAATTAGCGGACGGTGAGACAGAGGAGTACTTTGTTGACGCGATGGAAGGAAAAGTTATTGATATTCAAGAGGACAAGCAAGAGGGAGAAGAGGAAGACTGGGGAGTTGAATAATGCGATTTAGTGTTTTAGCAAGTGGTAGTACAGGCAATTCAATATATGTAGAGAATGATGAACAGGCATTTATTGTCGATGCAGGCCTAAGTGGCAAAAGGATGGAGCAGCTATTTACGAAAATCGACCGTAATATGAAGCAGCTGAGTGGCATCTTCGTGACGCATGAACATAGTGATCATATTAAAGGAATTGGTGTATTGGCACGAAAATATAATGTACCTGTTTACGCAAACGCCAAGACATGGCAGGCAATGGATGGGCTTGTTGGTGATATTCCCCTAGAGCAACGTTTTGAATTTGAAATGGATACAGTAAAGCATTTTGGCTCAATAGCTATTGAATCCTTTGCTGTATCACATGATGCAGCGGATCCAATGTTCTATACTTTTCATGAAAATGGGCGCAAGCTTGTTGTTATTACGGATACAGGCTATGTTAGCGACCGTATGAAGGGTATTATTCGAGGTGCAGATTCCTTTGTCTTTGAAAGTAACCATGATGTGAACATGCTACAAATGGGGCGTTACCCATGGTCAATAAAACGCCGTATTTTAAGTGATGTAGGGCATGTTTCAAATGAAGATGCGGCAGTAGCTATGAGTGAGGTCGTATTTGAAAAGCCAACAAATATTTACTTATCGCATTTAAGCAAGGACAATAATATGAAAGAGCTTGCACGCATGAGCGTCACGCAAACATTGCAATCCTGCGGTATTATCGTAGGAGAGTATGTAAAGTTATTTGATACGGATGCAGAGGAACCGACACAATTAGTAACGGTTTAATAATATTGAAGCTGATTGAAGCTGTTTGAGAGGCTGTTTCATCGTAATTTTAAAAAAATACGATGAAACAGCCATTTTTATGTCCATTTTATTTATTTTTCATCTGATTTTAATGTTTGAATCGTACTATTAGGGTAACAACTAACAAATAGTAATAAATGAAAGGATGAGGAAGATGAGTTATTTCCAAGATGATGATAAAAATCGTGATTTCCTAAATAATGATGAAATACAGAAATCACCTCTTCAAGAGCGACTTGAAAAAGAGGAGCAAGAAAGACAAGAGAAGCGTCTTAAAAAGAAAGGTGGTGGCGGAGGTAAAGGCGGTTACTTCTTCAGTGGTCTTATCGGGGTCATCATAGGTGCTTTACTCGTTTGGCTCATGCTGCCTGGGCTTGTTAATCAAATGCCTGGCTCAACGTCAAGCAGTACAGGTAAAAATGAAACGACCATCAATCAGGTGGCAACAGAAGTGACAACGGATGTTACAAAAGCAGTGGATACGGCCTCCGGTGCTGTTGTAGGTATAACTAATATACAAGAAGTAACAAACGGTGGATTCTGGAATCCGCCAACTACATCAACCCAGCCTGCTGGAAGCGGTTCAGGTGTTATTTATAAGGTTCAGGGTGACAAAGCCTTTATCGTGACAAATAACCACGTAATTCAAGGTGCTAAGCAGCTAGAGGTAACAATGCCAGATGGAACAAAGGAAGAAGCACAGTTGGTTGGTAAGGACGAATGGACAGACTTAGCTGTTATTTCAATTAGCTCTAAGGATGTTAAAACAGTTGCGAAATTTGGGAACTCAGATGTCCTAAAACAAGGTGAAACAGTAATCGCAATCGGTAACCCACTTGGCTTAGAATTTTATGGCTCTGTTACGACAGGTGTTGTATCTGGTAAGGACCGTTCTGTACCGGTAGATTTAAATGGTGATGGAACAAGTGATTGGCAGCAAGAGGTTTTACAAACAGATGCAGCTATCAACCCTGGTAATAGTGGTGGTGCACTTGTAAACCTTGCAGGTGAACTAGTCGGCATTAACTCCATGAAAATTTCTGAATCGTCAGTAGAAGGATTAGGTTTCTCAATTCCAATTAACTCAGCTATTCCAATTATTGAGGAATTAGAGAAAAACGGTGAAATGAAACGTCCAACAATGGGTATTCAATTAGTTGACTTAACTGATGTACCATCATTCTATCAACAACAAACATTAAAATTACCGAAAGATATTACAACAGGTGTTGTAATTACAGACGTTGTGAATAATTCACCAGCTTCAAAGGCTGGCGTTCAACAATATGATGTCATTGTAGAAATGGATGGTCAAAAAATCGAGACAGCAATTGATTTACGCAAACATTTATATAATGATAAAAAGATTGGTGATAAATTAACGAT
This sequence comes from Lysinibacillus sp. B2A1, assembly GCA_002973635.1. Taxonomy (GTDB): domain Bacteria; phylum Bacillota; class Bacilli; order Bacillales_A; family Planococcaceae; genus Lysinibacillus. The sequence continues at coordinate 5,475,042 of CP027224.1, read as the reverse complement.
GAAAGTATACCGCCAAGGTAAATTAGTGGAGCTATCACTAACATTAACAAATAGCAATTCATTGTAAATATAAATCAGTGAGGGATTAATAATCCTCACTGATTTTTTTGTGGATAGAAGAAAAATTGACCTGTTTATGAAGAAGGATAGAGCAAATATTGTGGATAACTAGAAAATTGTGAATAATATCTCTACACATCAAAATAGCAAGAGAAAGCCTTTTCTTTCATACTTACCAGTCCTTTGTTACAATAGATTGTGGATAACATAGACTGAAATGTGAATAAGTTTGTGGAAATTTCGGAAAACAAGGAGACTTAAAAAAATGGAAAAATACAGCTGCGAAAACCATATAGATCACGCTTTAGACATGTTTGTAGCGGAGCAAAAAGCATTCCCAATTATGGATAAAGTCGAAGGCGAAAAAAAGTTATCCACAAAATGTAGCTACTGTGAACAACCAGCAGAATATATTGTATCAAGTAAATAACTTTACACAATATATAGGAACACTATGTGGATATGTTGATAACTTCTGTGGATAATTTGTTTGTAAATGAATTGTAAAGGTGGATAACGTGTGAATATAACGATTGTATCAGTCGGTAAACTAAAAGAAAAGTACTTAAAAATGGGCATAGATGAATACACGAAACGTCTCGGCGGTTATGCAAAGATGGATATCATTGAGGTACCAGATGAAAAAGCACCTGAACAGCTAAGCGATGCCGAAATGGAAATCGTCAAGAAAAAGGAAGGTGAACGTATCCTCTCCAAAATTGGGCCAGATACATACGTTATCGCCCTAGCGATTAACGGTAAAATGAAAACTTCTGAACAAATGGCAGCAGATCTTGAATCCCTCATGACCTACGGCAAAAGCAAAATCGCCTTCGTCATCGGTGGCTCCCTCGGCCTACACGATGAAGTTTTAAAGAGAGCTGACGAGCAGCAATCCTTCGGCAAAATGACATTACCCCATCAGCTAATGAAGTTAGTCCTAGTAGAGCAAATTTATCGGAGTTTTAGGATTATGAAGGGGAACCTTATCATAAGTAAGTGCGGTTTTTAAAAGAACCACCTAGAACGTTGATTTTTCAGCATTTTAGGTGGTTTAAATTTTATTTATTATGTTTTATCTTTTTTTAATGTTGAAGCAATTTGGCTACCTTCACAAATTTAAATAACTTATAAATTAGGGACTTTTATTTCTCAAAGAGTACTTCTAAATATTTTTTTAGGTGGTTAATTCATCATTAATATTTTTGATTCACAATTTTATCATCTGCAACATTTAATGGTTGCCATATTTTGTTATAATTAAATTTGATAATGAAATTAAATACTAGGAGGCTAATATATGTCGGTTGAAATTGAAGAAGCCAAAATTGGAAGGTCAAAATTTGAATTAAATCCACCATCACTTTTCACTTGCTTATTAAATAGAAATAGTGAGTTTACAGACCATATTATAAAAATAGCCCGCAAAGCAGAATATATTCTTAGTATGATTCCAGCAACTTTTGAGGAATACACATTACATGATATAAATCATTCAATCCGTATTATTGATTATATGTATAAATTGATACCTAATATAGATGAACTTAGTGATCTTGAAATAACGATATTAATTTATTCGGCATTACTTCATGATATTGGTATGTTCTGCTCCGAAGATGATCGAATACAAATAGAAAAGGGCGAATATACATATTCTAATTTGGATCTTTCTTCTATTATTAAAAGTTATGAGGGGAATAAAAAAGAGGCGTTAAAGTATTTTGTAAGAGTAAACCATGCTAAACGGTCCGTTCTCTATATTAAAGCTCACTTAAATGAATTTATGAGCATTCCATCTCAAGAAACGACTAATTTTTCACACGATGTAGCTTCAATTTGTGAGAGTCATAATGAAAATTTTGAATGGATTAATATACATCTAACTACATATGAAGAAAAGGGGATATACTCTTATAATCCTCAATTTTGTGCTATTTTACTTAGACTGGCTGATATATTAGATTTTGATGGACAAAGAACCCCTCCTATATTATATAACTTGATTAATCCAAAAGGGTTTAGTAAGAATGAATGGAAACAACATTTTGTAATTGATAATAAAGATAAAATTAAGGTGATTGAGAATAGCAAAACTAAAAAAGTTATGTTAATTGGAGAATGTACTGATGTTAATATTCATAGAAAAATTTTAGAATATGTTAGTTGGATAAATAATGAAATTAAAAATACTAACATAGTCACAGAAAACTGGGAAAATAAATATTTGTTACAATTAAAATTTCCAGTAGAAAACAAAATTAAAACTAAAGGATTTACAGCTTCAAACTTAAAACTCTCAGTTGACTATAAATCAATTAGTAGATTGTTAATGGGGGAAAATATCTATAGAGAAAAATTTTATGGATTGAGGGAAATCATTCAAAATTCAATTGATGCTTGCTATGTAAAAAAAGAGATTATCAATAAAAACAAAAAATTTGGTGATGACGAATATATTCCTACAATTAAAGTAATTGTTGATAAGAGTAATAATATTATTTCAATTGAAGATAATGGGATAGGAATGAATCAAAGAGTTTTACAAGATTTTTTCCTAAGTATAGGAAATTCTTATTATAGATCTGACAGCTATATTTATAGTGGTATAAATTATAATTCTATAGGTAGGTTTGGAATAGGGTTCTTAGCTACATTTATGCTGTCACAAGAAGTGAGAGTTCAAACTAGATACTTGAATTCGAATAAAAAACTAACTTTACTGCTATCTAAAGATAGCGAATTTGTATGTATGGAAGAAATTGAAGATTTAAGTTTATCTGGTACCATTATAGATTTAAATTATAATGAATTTATGAATGTTTTTGATAATAATATAGAAAAACTAAAGGGATTTTTAAATACACATTTCATAACGGATGAAATAGATATTAAGTTAATAGACAGGGGAAATTTAACAAATACAGTTATTGATAATAAGTTAGAAAATGAATTTATTAGTAAGGATAATAGTTGGATTGATGTTTCAAAGTACCTTAAAGATGTAAATGGTTTTGTTAAAATTAATGATAACATCTATCTTCAGAATAATTTTTCTGACCTCTACACATCGAAAACTTACTATTTTGATGGCAATAAATTAAATCTAATTAATATAGATAGTTTCGATATGAACAAAGTATATAACAATTTAGAAAATCATATTTTTAGTATTGATATATATTATTTAACAAAGGATACATTCCAAATATATAATATGGATGTTGATAAAGAATATTTTAATCCTCTTCAACATAATTTAGATAAAATAACTATCTTAATGGATAAAGAAATTGAAGAAGATTTAAATTTTTCTGCTCAAATTATGACTGGGTGTAGTGAAATACAGATGGATAATTTAGTTTTAGAGAAATATAAACCAGATGAAGTTCTTTATAGCAACATTCCAAATTTAAAACATAGTCAGATTAACGATGTGATTGAATTAGGAAGGTATCCTGTATTTTTAAAAAAGGTAAAAAACAATATTTTATTAGATTCTAACTCAAAAGAGTTTTTACCGATAGACAAGCATTCATTTGATAGGAATGATGATAAATATGATGATTTATATTTAAGAGGTGTCTTAGTAGATAAATGGAGACTTGGTAAAAAGTCTATAAGTTATTTAATTTTAGAGGGAATGCATATAAATGTAAAAAATAGATTGATTGAACCTGACATTTCTAGAAGTAATTTAAGTAAAGAATCAACTGAAATTTTACGGGATTCTTTATATGCTGTTCCATATTTATGGTTACTAGAGAATAAGCGTGATGCAAATATTAATCTAATAAAAGAATTTATTGAATTAAATTATCCTAAATATAAACGCTTAATTTTGTAATTATAGCATTTTAAAAGTTGATTTTTAGATGTATTAAGTTAAAAATAGTTTTATTAAATATGAAATTTAGAAAAACCGCACTTAGCCACATCACGGTGAACCGTATCGTAAGCCCGAAATATAAAAAAAGCGCACCTTTTCGGTACGCACAACGAATAGCCGTTTATCTGAAAATAATTTCAGATAAACGGCTATTTTGCACATGTCACTTGGATATTTTTCGACCAAGGCATGTAATCGTTTAAAATCTCTGGCTGCTGATAGAGCGGTAAATTTGGCAACTCTGTCAATAACGTCACTAGGTATTGATAAAAGTCGATACCATTTGCTTTTGCTGTTTCAGCTAAACTTAAACAGATCGCATTCGCTTTAGCACCAGCTTCACTAACAGAAAATAGCCAGTTCTTGCGACCAATCACATTTGGGCGAATCGCATTTTCAGCTGGATTATTATCCATCTCAATTCGGCCATCGAACAGAAAAGCTTTTAATCCATGTATTCGATTTAATGTGTATTCGGCAGCTTTAGCTAAGGCATTTTTTCCGAAGAAAGGCGATTCATCCACCCATTTTAAGAATTTCTCTACAATCGGCTTTGAATATTTTTGCCGTGATTTTCGGCGTTTACCTGGTGAAAGATGCTTAAATTGACGTTCTAGGCGATACAGTTGGTCACAGAAATCCACGCCAATTTGCCCGTTTTTGCTATCGGCTTTCAGCCAATATCGTCGCACATGCGCCCAACAGTTAGCGAACGTGACATCAGGAAGATTACCGTATGCCGAGTAACCATCACAAATCACCGTTCCTTTAAAGCCTTTTGTAAATTCTACTAGTACAGAACGACTTCTCGATAATGCACTATGAAAAAGAACGATGATCGGACCTTGGCTTGGCACGCTGCGGAACACCCAATTGTAGGCATTCGATTGTCCTGATTTTCCGTCTGACCGATTGATAATTTGCGCATACGTTTCGTCCACATGCAGTACTGATTTCATCGTTAACATCTGCTTCATCTGTTCATAAATCGGTAAAAGCCAATCTTCTGCAGCACGAATAACCCAGTTTGATAGGTTCTTATCATTCGTAAGTAGGCCATATCGTTCCCACTCCTTTACCTGACGGTAAAGAGGTAAATACTGAATAAACTTATCGTAAATAAGCTTTGCTAAAACAGTTGGTCCTGCAATACTTCGCTGAATGGCAGCTTGTGGGGCTTTCCCACGTTTCATTTGTGCTTTTTGTGTGGCATCCATTTTACAGTGCTTGCACTCGTAGGCATGTTCAATATGCTGGATGCGCATCATTTTTGCCGGAATGAATTTTGCTTCTTCACGCGCAATCGTTGTACCAGCTTCAGTCATTTGACCAAGGCAACAGTCACATTGTGTGTTGGTGGGATGATGGTGAATTTCTTCTACTTCAATCCCGTCACGAAAAGAATCATTCCGTTTCTTCTTATGTAGTTTACGGACAACGGTGTACGTAATCGTCGCCGTGCTTTGTTCTTCTGTGTGCTCAGAATCACTAAAAGACTGATCATCATCAAATAATGATCCTTGTCCATCTGGTGCAGTGTATTTTGATTTCTCGGTTTTTGATCCGTATAAAAGTTTTGTTAAATAGCGTACTTGTTCAGTTAGCGCTTCAATCTGTTTAGATAAATCTTTGTTTTGTTGCTTCATATAATCAAGCTGTTCTTCAAGAAGTTTAATTAATTTCTCGTTGTTAAAAGAAGCGTTCACCAAAACATTCACCACTTTCCGTTCGCATAAGATTCTCATATTATACCATTTAAGAAAGTGAATTTAGAATACACCTTTTGGTGTTTTTTGAATTGCCTTTGGCTGCTGTAGCGATAAACCTTCTAGAAGCCAGCGAAGCTCTTGTTGCGAAAGGTTCCGTACTTCATTTTCATCTTTCGGCCATTGGAGTTGTCCGCCATCTAAGCGTTTATAGAGTAAAGCGAATCCATCCCCATCAAAATACAAACATTTGTATCGATCTTTACTCAGGCCGCAAAACAGGAAAATCGAATCGCCATAAGGATCCAGTTCGAAAGAATCTTGAATCAGTGTAGCTAAGCCATCAATGCCTTTACGCATATCCGTCTTTCCACAAACGATGTAGATATTTTTCACGTTAGTAAAATCGTGTTTCACAGTAGTTTCAACTCCCTCATCACACTTTGGATAATGTGCTCATCTACGCCATTACAGAAAGAAATTTCTACCTTTGCTGTTTTAATCGTACATGTATTAATGTGTGAGTCTTGTGTTGAGTTGGCTACAGGGAATTTATTAAGTTCGGGATATAATGTGACGGGGATAATCGTTAATTTTTGCTGTGGCAATGAAAGGCACCTCCTTTAATTGATACCTTTATAGTACCGAGAGATGCTACGTGATTATATGCGTTATTTGAATACGGGCTTACACCGTATCATAAGTAAGTGCGGTCTCTCAAAGAGTTAATATGGATCGAAGAATATATCATAAATAGATAAATTTAAAAACTCTTGGGTATTTTATTAAATGTCCAAGAGTTTTTTATTTAAATATTATTTTATTTGAACTATTATGATTATAAAATTCATTTGAATCAATTTCATAAATCACTTTTTTCAAGAGCTTAGACTACTCCTATTAAGAAAATTAGACGCTTGAGATGGAACCACGTCTGAAACGAGAAAACCGCAATCGAATCGAAATAAAGGATCGTTGACTAAACGCTTGATTAAATCCTTAATCGTTGGAATCCGCTCGACAATACGAATAATGAGTGATTGTAATTTAATTCCCGTGGGGCACCACGTAACGTCTTTTTGGAAAACAGCTGAAAAACGGGCTGCACGTCGAAAGTGGCGAAAATTTCATCAAATCGACGTGAACTTTCCATTTCCAATATTTCTTGGATGCCAAATAGGCTCATTTGTTTTACAATAGTCATAGGGCATTCACCTCATTTAGTATGGTTTGGATTAGTCGCTACCATTATACTGAATTGGAGAGGTGCCCGTTTTTTATTGTTTTAGAACCCTTGATACTAAAGGGATTAGAATTATGAAATTAACTCACTTAAGTATTTAAATACTAGTTCTGAAATACGAAGTCCTATTTATATATCTTTTTCTAATTTCAGTTAAAAATTCATAATATTTATCTAAAGAACAGTTATTCGTTACTCGTTCATACTTTTCATAATAGTCATCGAAATCTCTTCTAAATGTTTTTGGAGATATAACTAAATCATGAATTACATTCGAAATCACCTTGAATTTTTCAATTCGCATTCTTATAGTAAAAAGATTTTGTGTATTCATTAAATTTTGCGTATCTTCATTAAGGGCTGTTCTATTACTATTAAATGTATGAATGAATTGACCATGAGCAACTTTGTTACGAATTGTTATAATTGTATTCAGTTCTTTATTAATAAAATCTTTTAATTCATTATAATATTTTCTAGGTGTAAATTTTAATTTCTGATCTAAAATTTCGTTGTCTCTTATACCATATGCTTTTTTAAATCCGTATTCTAATAAAATTTGCCATTTGTTATTTAAACTTTGATTTGAATGTGATTTAGCTAAGTCTCTGTCAGTTTGAGTGAAATTTGGTTCATAGACCAGCTTATAATACATATTCTCGATATATGCACCTGATAAAAATAGAAGGTATAATTCATAATGTTTTACTAGTCGTTTAGCATCTTCATCATTTTTTCTTAGACTTTGCTTTAAATCTCGTTCAATATTGTTATATGATGCAATTACAGCTTTAAGATTTTGGCAGTTTAACTTATAAATATCTTCCTGAGTATTTGCCATCTATTATACTCTCCTTATAGGAAATATTCTCTCCATGGTAAGAAAGATGAAATTTCATCTTTCTTACCATGGGGGGAATCGAACCCCTCATCTCATTTTAAAAATGTGCTTTACCATTAAGCTACATGGCCAATTTTCATTATAAAAGTTAAATCATGTTAAGTAAACTTTTTTTTGTAAATTAGAACTTTTTACATGTTGTAACAATTATTTTTCATTTAACTAACGACCGATTCATATGAGGAGGTAAAATGTATCATAAGTAATTACGTTTAAATTAATAGTCAGATTATTACTATATAAAAACCTTTTTCTTTAATGTATTTTAAAGAAAAAGGTTTTTTATATGAGGAGGATTATAAATGCAAAGTGTAACATTAGATGCACTGATACCAAGAGAAGATTTTGAAGTAAATGAAGATCATTTTTTAGGTACTAGTAGAAACAAAATGACTTTATCAATAGAAGACTTAAGATATGATTCTTTCTTTTTTAGTGCTTTAAGAAAACCTGATTTTCAACGTGAAACTAATGAATGGGATCCTGAGAAAGTTTGTTCGTTAATTGAGAGTTTTTTGAATAGCGAACTTGTACCTGCAATAATTTTATGGAGAAACCAAAGTGGATTTATATTTGTAATTGATGGTGCGCATAGATTAAGTAGTTTAAGTGCTTGGATAAATGATGATTATGGAGATGGAGAAATTTCGAGAAATTATTATGATACATTTATTCCGGATGACCAAAAGAAAATTGCTGAGCGGACTAGGAAATTGATTAATGGAAAGATTGGCAGTTTTAAAGAGATATTTAATATTAGAAGACAGTCTGAGGATGTAAGTGCTGAAAAAATAAAAATAGCTAATAGTTTAGGTTCGTTAGCAATACAAGTACAATGGGTTGAAGGAGATTCAAGTTCTGCGGAGGAATCTTTCTTAAAAATAAATCAGTCTGCAACTAAGATTAGTAATGCAGAACTTGAGTTAATTAAATCTAGAAATCAGGCTCATGCAATAGCTGCTAGAGCAATTGTACGAGCGGGTAAAGGACACAAATATTGGTCTGGTTTTTCAGACGAAGAGCAGAATAGAATACAAGAAATATCAAAATCTATACATACGATTTTGTTTGGTAATAGAACAATGAGTTTAGATAATTTAAATGATTTACCTATAGGCGGATCATTTTCTTCTAATTTCACATTAGATGTTGTAACACAGACAGTTAAAATTTGTAACGATATTGATAAAGATGGATCTGAAATAAATGATGGTAAAGAAGTAATTAAAATTTTAAAAAATACACTTAGCATTTTAGAAAGAATTTTTTCTAAAAAGCCAGGATCTTTAGGTTTACATCCATTTATTTATTTTTATTCGGATATAGGTAAACACAAGATAGGTTCATACTACGGAATTTTAGAACTTTTTAAAGAATTTGAGTTGAAAAATGATTATAATAAGTTTACTTCAGTAAGAGGTATATTCGAAGACACAATTAAAGAATATAGCTTTTTAGTTCAACAGATAATTAGAAAAAATAGACAAAGTAAACGTGGATTTAAAGAGGTTTCAAATTTTTATAAGCAAATAATAGATTTTATTGCAGATAGAAATATTTTAAAGCCTAATTTAATCGTAGCAGAAATAAAAAGGACACCTGAGTTTAAATATCTTCAAATTGATATAGTGGATAATGAAGAACAGGGTATGAAAGAAAACTTTTCTAGAGGGAAAAAGCAAATAATTAAAGTTAATGCGTTAGTTCAAAATATACCTAAATGTCCAATTTGTAATGGATATTTATCTACGGTTTCTTCTTCTGTAGATCATATTCAAAGAAAACAAGATGGTGGCTTAGGTGAAATTAATAATGGACAATTGACTCACTTATATTGTAATACAACATATAAGAATTAGTATTTCTAAAACCGCACTTACATTAGTTACGGTGAACCGTATCATAAGTAAGTGCGGTTTTTGAATAAGTCACTAATCATATTAATAATGATATGATTAGTGATGTATTTTGCTTCATAATTAATAGAGAAAGGTAAATTGTTTTCAGCTGTATTGTGAGGGGGCACTAATAATCCTAAATTAAGTTCATTTAAATAGAAAGTCCAGTTTTGCCGAGAAAAAGCGAGCATCAACCTGTTCAGTTGATGTCTACATCCCACGTAGGCGGGTCAATGGCTCTTTTCACTTTGACGGGCTACGCGGGATGTGGAATAGTCCATTCAGGATGTTGCCTAAGAAGAAAACTTAAGCGAGATGTGTCCAAAAACTTGATGTAGATCCACTTTTCCTTTAAGCGATCAAACACACGCTTTCCCGTATGACGCTGCTTTTTTGGCATTTCTAAGTCCGTTATCAGCCAATTCATGATTTCATCTTTATATACATCTATCTTTTTTGACACGGTTTTACGCTTCTCTAGTTTCAGATTAAAATCCTGTTGCTCCACGTATTTTTGTACGGTTTTAAAATCATGTCCCGTTTCATTTGCTATTTTCCGTAAGGAATAACCCTTCTCCTCATACAAAAATTTGATATGATGAACTTGTATCATTGTAAGCATCCTTTCCATTCCTCCTAATCGACTTTTTTGCCAATTAGAAGGTTAGTAGATTTGAAGGGTACGGACAATGGTATTTTTTTACGTTATAAAGGACCCATAACTGCTAGATTTTCCAGTTACATTCTGCTCCTTTTTTATTTTGCACTAAACATTTTATAAAGCGAAATTCCACGTAATTAACAATATATAAATTGACCCGTAGTCATAAATGATGATTGTAAAATAAATATTCTAAAATTTAATCAATAAAATGATAAGATAAATATTGACCGTGAGTCTAAAAAGTATTATAAATAGTTTAGTGGTTATTTCCGAAAAAAGGGTGAAATGTAAGTTGTCTAATACACGTATTCATTTTATGGATTTTTTAAAAGTGTTTCTTTCTTGCACTGTAATCGTCCACCATGCAGGTCAACCTTATGGCGGGTCAAATGGTTTTTGGTATGTACGAGATTTGGGTGTCGATTCTGACTTGGGCGTTTTTTTTGGGATAAACTCTGCCTTTAATATGAGTCTTTATTTTTTTCTTTCTGCTTATTTTATTCCTCTTGCGTATAAACACAAAGGGAATATAGGTTTTTTGAAAGATCGGTTGAAGAGAATTGGTATACCTTTATTGTTTGGATTTATAGTAATAATTCCTTTAATAATGTACTTTTATTATAATGAATTTCGTGGTTACCCTAACCTATCGTTATATGAATACTATAAAAATATATATCTAGGATTTGGTGAAAAACCATTAAATTGGGCAGGACCATCTTGGCCAGACCTAAATTTTGGCCATCTTTGGTTTATTGAACATCTTCTTATTTATTCACTGATATATCTATTATTATTGAATCTTTTTAAAAATATTAATTTACCAAAAATTTTAATTTCCCCAACACATAAACATATTTTTATATTTGTTATTATCGTATCGTTAATCACTTTTTTAGTTCGAACAAGTTATTCGATTGATGAATGGATTGGTGTACTAGGTTTTATCCAAATGGAGTATGCACACTTTCCTCAATATTTAGCATTTGTAGTTTTGGGAATAACAGCTGCTAATAGTAACTGGATTTATCATATCCCTAAAGGTGTTGGTAGTTTATGGTTATTTATAGGGGTTTTATTAATTGCTTTAAATGTCATTGGGTTTGTACCACATTCAAGGGGTGGATGGGATAGTAGTTCACTTATTTATGCAATCTATGAGACCTTTTTATGTACAGGACTTTCAATTGGTTTAATTGAATTATTTCAACGTAAATTAAATAGAAAATCAAAATGGATTGAGACGCTAGCTAAAAATTCCTTTTGTGTTTACATTATTCATATTCCGGTTTTAATTGGAATTCAATATATTTTAATTAGTGTACCTGTTTCAGGCTATATAAAATTCGTATTAGCATCACTATTGGGGATTGTCTTTAGCCATTTAATATCGTATTTTATTATTCGAAAATTACCAGTTATTAGTCTACTATTCTCTGGTACAAATCATAGACGTTCTCAAAGTTTAGTCGATAAATTTAATAAGAAGAGTATATATTAGTTCTCTGCTTGTCTCCAATTCTCTCTTTGACAACATTCCTGCGAGTTTTTATAACCCAGGCTATTCTCGCAGGAGTACTTTGGAAATCAACAGGATCTTTATGAAGATATTCCTTTAAAGAAAACATCAAAACTCATCATAAGTTGTGTAATAAGATCATCTTCGCCTCCACCAAGACACCAGTGGGTTAATGCACCAATAAACATTTGAATAGTTAAGTCTGCCAGTGTTTCAGGGGATAATTTTTGTGTAAATTCCCCCGTTTCTTGTCCATGCTTAAAAATTGGAATCAATAAAGCACGAAGATTATTCATATTATCTATGTGATCATTTAAATTATTGGCACTTGAGAGAGTTGCCATTAAAGTTGCTCTTCTTAATGACCTTGTATAGTTTAAATTATGTACGATATTAATTAACGAAGAGAGTAGTTTAGGTACTACTGGACTTGTGATATTCATTAATTTTTCAGCTTCTGAATAGATTGAAATTCTTTCGAAATCCTCTATGACTGCCTCTTTTGTCGGAAAATAATTAAAATAAGTACCCTTAGAAACTCCAGCTAATTTCACAATATCTTCAACCTTTGTCGACTCATATCCGTTTTCCGAAAATAATTTGAAAGCAGCGTTTGTTATAGCTAATTTAGTTTGTCTTTTCTTTTCTTCCCTTCCCAACTTTATTCACTCCATTTCTTACAATAACGTTATTATTAATTCTACTATAAATAAATGTTTAAAAAGTAATTATTGTTTTAATTATACATATTAAGAAAAACAGACAGCTATTATTGATATGCTCCCAATTAGGTAGACAGATGAAATAAAAAAATTCATCTTATCTAATTTTGGGGGCATTTTTGTATGACCTTTTATAAACACCCCAAAGAATTAATGTTATCTATTGTTCATTTATATCAAGACACTAGCGTCGCATTAAAATAGCTTAGGTTTTAATTTTAGTCTGAATTTTCTGTAATTATATTTCTCCATAAAAAAATCCTTTATAATGGTTTGGCGGTAGTAACCAATCCAAATCCAACATAAGGGACAAACACATGGATAAGATACCAATTGAACTAATAATATAAAAAGAAGATGATAACAAATAAAAAGAATCCATTTTGATCAATCTTTTTCCTAAATGGATTCTTATCTTGAATATTTAAATTTAAGGTTTATAAAAAAGTTTGATTATTTCTACTTGTATTCTTCAACAATCACGCCCGATTGTTGAACAGTAATTTACTCTATGTAGTCAATTAACTTTGCTGGAACTTGCTCAAAAATATAAACTTCAGGGTTATTAAAAGGCTTATTATTTAAATAATCTTCGAGAGTGTTCATACTTGCCCAATAATTTTTCATTAAATCTTCCTTTGAAGGTAATCCCTCAATAATACGCCCTTTGCCACCATCATACATGTCCTCAATATAAGCAAATAAATCACTTGATATATCTCGGTTAAAAACTAAAATTTTATCACTAAACACTGGAAACCGATAGTGAGGACTTTCGTCGACTTCCAAATCTACTCCGAAAGCAACTTCAAAATCAATCCATTTTGGTAAATTTGCTGGTCTGAAACGCTCCGTTAAATCTGGAAATAAATTAGCACTCTTGGAATACCACTTGGTTGATGTCTTGTAATTTAATCCTTCCTTTAATACGATTTGGGGACTTATATTTTCGAAGATATTATTGTGAATAACCATATGATATAAAAACAAACGAGTTCCTCCTTTCCTTAAATAAAGGCTCCTAAAAAATCCTCAAATAAACTACGCTCTAATTTCATACGTTCAAAACGAATAGAAGTTCAAGTACTGTTTACAAACTAATTTCTCGTGAAAAAAATTCAATTACCTGCAAATGAACTAAATGCCCTTTAACCATTTTTTTCTGCCTTCTTGTTCAACAGACCTGCGTTAATAGTTTACTAATGGATGACTTTTACTTGTCTTTGACTTCTATCAGGTTTGTACTAGGTTATAATAATATAAATAAGCAGCGAGTAAGTGCGGTTTTTAGAAACAACTCATGTAATAAATCAATTATAGCTTAAATACCTTTGACTATTCTGTTTGGGGGATAGTAATGAGTAATTATCTGGCTATGCCGTTAGGAGAGAAATAGAATGCGAAAGAGGTTAACTAAAATATTCAGGTTTAGTTTAATAATTACATTGTTAATTGTTTTACTCGGTCTATTTTTTCCTACATGGACACCTCATATTAAAGGGGAGCAAAGCATAAGTACGCTGGAGCAGGTTGAAATTAACGGAACAGGACATGAAATTATGATTCGAGGAATAGATTCAAGTAATCCGATTCTCATTTTTGTTCACGGTGGTCCAGCGTGCTCCGAAATTCCATACGTAAGAAAATACCAAAAAGACCTTGAAAAGCAATTTACTATTGTACATTATGATCAGCGTGGCAGTGGAAAATCCTATCATTTTTTCGAAGACTATTCAAACTTAACCACTGACTTGCTGGTTGAAGATTTATTGTCATTAACTGATTACATTTTGGAGAGGTTTAACCAAGAAAAGGTTTTATTAGTTGGACATTCGTTTGGCACTTATATTGGAATGAAAGCTATCGATAAATCACCTGAGAAATATTATGGGTATATAGGTATTGGGCAAGTAGCAGATGTAGTTCAAAGTGAGTTGGACAGTTTAGAATTTACACTGGAACAGGCAAAACAAGAAGGAAATTCAGATGATATAGAGAAACTAATGTTACTTCAACCGTTGATTGAAAAGGGAGAAGTTCGGACGCCAAGAAATCTTGTACGTAAATATGGAGGTGCAGCAAGACTTATTGATGATAATACAGATTATCTAACAGGATTTCTTTTTAACCCTGAATATAATGGGCTAGATATAATTCGTTATCTAAGAGGGATTCATGTTACACAAGAAGTGTTGTTGAACGAAGGGGCAAAGCATACTATTACGGAGATTGTAAATCAAGTGGATTTGCCTATTTTTTTTGTAATGGGGAAATTCGATTATATGACGTCTGTAAATGCTGCAAAAAATTATTATGGTAGTATGGAAGCCCCTGTGAAAGAGTTTGTTATTTTTGAAGAGTCAGCTCATTATCCACAGTTCGAAGAGAAAGAAAAGTTTACTTTATGGTTAAATAAAACCTTCGATAAGCTTCAGAATGGAGCTGTTGAATTTTGATAACGACTTTCAAGAAGTATATAAATTTTAAAATGGTTATATAGTAATTTTAGTGGTATTTAAGAAAGCTAAATTTAATCCTTGCAAACCTCACTAATATCCATCACGAAGAACCTCACCATAAGTAGCAGAGGGTTTTGACTCATATTCCACACACTAATAGCGTATGCTTTTTCTTTTACAAGTTGTTCCGTTGCAAATGCGGAAACAACGTTCACTATTGTGTAAGGAAGCTCATATTTTCCTATGACTTTTACTTGAAATACATTAGGTTCCATTTTGGTGGAAAATTGTAAAATAAATTTAATAGGCGGATAACACAAAGCGAAAATTCCTAACGTAATTTGTCTCGACAAAAATTACGATTCGGGAGTTTTCGCTTTTAAACTATAGTAAATTGTAAAAATCTTTAATTGCTATAAGGCAATCAATCTCAGCTTATGATGATGAGCCATGTTTATAATTCATCTTACCGATTCCTGTTTTTGATAAATTTTTCAATTATTTCACAGTTACTTTCAACTTATTTCACATCTGTGCCGTATTATTGGAAATTGAAAGGAGATTGTAAACATTGAAAAAACTATTCGTATTAGGATTTATATTGTTAAGTATCATTTCTGTAGATCTTATAGGTAATAAGCACAAAATGAATGCTGAGGCAGCTGATTCAAGTTTAGAAAAAGATGTACCAGATAATACAAATTGTGCATTTTGTAATATGGTGGTGTACCAAAAGAAAGATAAAATGGGTGTTTTTTCAGCTCAGGCAATTAAAAAGAAAGGTAAGGTAGTTTATTACGATGACATTGGTTGTCTTTTATACGATGAAGTAAAAAATAAAACAACCAATAAAAAATATGTTCGTGATTACAAAACATTGAAGTGGGTTCAAGCTGAAAAGGCAACTTATGTTAAAACATCACTAGTTTCACCAATGGACGATGGTTATATATATTTTGCTAAAGCAGCTGCTGCGAAGGATTATGTTGAAAATCATTCAGGTACAAAAATTGTCCCCTTTAAAACTGTTCAAAAAGAGAGTGTTGAGAAATATCAATAGGTATATTTGACAACACAATAAAATTAGAAGGGAAATATGGAAAATGAAAAAATATTTACGGTTTGGATTGCTTATATGTGTAATTTTAGTAGCATTTTTAAACGGTAATCAAAATTCAATTGTATTTGCATCGACTACAGATGTCCAAGCTATTAAAAATGGAGAAGTAGTTTATTATAAGAATGTATTTTCATTGTTGTATGATGAATTGAATGAAGGGGTTACACTCACAAAAGAAGTTCAAGATTATAGTACAAAAAAATGGGTTGCGTTAGATTCAGTAACAATTGTTAAAACTAATGCATCAAAAAATATTTATTTCTCAAAAGAAGCAAATGCAGATAAATATATTAAAGCTTATAAAGCGAAAAACAACGTAACCTTGAAAAAAGTTAATTTAAATACAATTAAAACTAGTGTCCAGGAAAAATATAATAAAGAAGCACCAAGTATTGTATTAAATGCGAGCACAATAGAGCCAACGAATACAGATGTCACAGTGAATGTAGAAGTTACAGATAATAAGAAAGTGATCTTAAAAAAATGGGCAATTGGTACAAAGCCAGCAAATAAATTTTCAATTGCAGGGACAACATTAACAGATAACTCATTTACAGTAAGTAAAAATGGAACATACACAGTTTATGCTTTAGACAATAATGGTAATAAAAGAACAAAATCAATCACAATATCAAATATTGATAAAACGGCGCCAGCAATAATACTTTCAATTCCTGAAAGTGATGCAACAGCAGTAAGTAAAAAAATACAAGTTTCAACTACTGATGATACTGGGATTAAAGATCAAAAATGGGCATATGGAAATAAAGATGTAGAATACTTCATTGATAAAGGTTCAAGAATAGCACCTTTACAAAATGCGAATCAAAAAGATAAAATCATCGCGCTAAAAAATGGTGTTTATACAGTTTATGCTGAGGATAAAATGGGGAACAAGTCCACAAAAACAATTGCTATTGATGGAATTTCTGAATTTACAGAGGTAACACAAACAGGTGTAAATTGTGAAGTATGTCGTATGGATCTTCATAACACTGACCCAAATAAAGTGTATTCTGCCAAATCGATTGACCAAGAAGGATACACTCATTATTTTTGTAGAATTGGATGTATGTATCATCAAGAACATGCAAATGGTATTGCATTTACTAATAAATATGTTCGTGATTATAGTGCAACAGCACCCCGCTTAGATAACTGGATTGCAGTTGAAAATGCAGTAACTGTAAAATTTAATAATAATGAAACAGCTAAAGGCATTATGGGCTGGAAACTTTTCCATTTCCCAGAATTATCAAATGCAGCAAATTACCTAGGTGTTAGCAAAGAAAATGTAGTAGCTGAAAAATTAGAAAATATCGTTGAGTATGCGAAAACGAATAATAAGGGGATGACTTATCAATACGAGATTGATAAAGTAGCACAGTAATTTTAAATAATAAAAATTGAAACATTCACCATTTAAACTAATAGAAAAGCGAAAACTTTTGTATCGTAATTGTTGTTAAGACAAATCACGGTAGGAGTTTTCGCTTTATTATTTAAAAAAATTTACAATCAATAGTATTGAGCGAATGATCTATGAAAAAATCCATCTGTCATGAGGAATTTCCATCAAGGCTTTACACAAGCATTGACAAGGGAACAAGAAAAAGGTTATTGCATTTATTGATTATCAAATCACTATTGATGATAGTCGGTAAATTGAAAGCATCCAAATCAATCTAAATGTCACCAGGAATTGGCTCTTATATCCCAGATGGAAGGCATAGAATATACTCACTAACATGTTAGAAATAACCGTAGCAGATGCAACCCTGATAACTTCCGAATGAGATACGAAGATAATTAATGCATCAAGAATAATATTTTCACCAGTTTTTGCTGTATCCAAGCGTTACTTACGCAGAGTAAACCACCAGTTATGAAATGCCTCTCAGTTGTTAGATTATATGTCTAATTGAGGGGCATTTTATTATGCTAGTGATTCGGATTTATCTACATTGACAATGATAATCATTATCGATAATGTGGAAATAGGCGAGTGTTCTTATGCAACCTTTCAGCATTTGAGCCTCAGATTTTTGATTAATGAATGATTATTGAAATGAGGTATGCAATGTGAAAGTTGACGTTAATCAGTTAGCAGAGCATTTAGCTCACACTCCTTTTCAAGTAGAAGGAGTATATAGATATTCTAAAAGTTCAGGTGTGCCCTACGCAGACTATACAGATTCTTTTCCTGGGTTTGTGTTTCCACTTACAGGGAAGATACAATTTCAATTTAATGGCACACCTTATATATTTTCGCCAGGAAAAGTTGTGCATGGGGGTGCAAATATGAAACTAGACCAAGAGAATTTCAGTAATATCAATTGGGAGTATATTCTTGTTCAATACAGGATATGCAATTCTGAACTAGAAGAGTCAAGCTTTTCTCAGCAGCATTTTGAATTATCAACAGGACAATCACCTCGTCTTAGCGAATTAATTATGCGTCTTTGGCATGTGTATAATCAGCGTAGTGGCATTTCGATGTTTCAGACCGAAATGCTTTTTCGTGATGTATTGAATGAAGCTTTATTATGTGTTGCTAATAGGCAAAATAGCTGTGAATCACATGCTTTATTTGAACGGGTATCTAATTATATTCATGAATATTATTATCAAAGCCTTACAATAACATCGCTTGTAGAACAAAATAATGTTAATCGAAATCGACTTTCTTATGTTTTTAGAAGACATGCAGGGATGGGACCCGCAGAATATTTATTAAAATATCGTTTAAACATGGCGCAAGAAATGCTATTTACAAGTGATGCGCCAGTACAAGAAATTGCGCAAACTGTTGGAATTGCTGACCCCTTTTATTTTAGTAGAGTGTTCAAGAAACAATTTGGTATATCTCCTACTGAATATCGAGAGAAGTTCATCAATAATCCATGCTAATTTCAACAGGCATCCATTCAATTCTAAAATTACCTTTACTATACTAATGTCATACCAAAGAAAATACTATGGTGGAGGAATTTTGTATGCTAAAAATTAAAGGTTTGCTAATCTCAATGCTATTATTAGTAGGCATACTAGCAGGTTGTAATGAAACGCCTGCAAAAAATGAAGGATCAACTACATCAGCAGTTAATGTAGATGCCACTGATTGGCCAAGAACATTTAAGGATGCCCTAGGTAAAGAAATTGTTATCGAGAAAAAACCAGAAAAAATGGTTTCACTATGGTATTTTTACCCTGAAATATTAGTTGCATTAGGTGAGCCACCTGCTGCCACTACTGATAAAGAATATCTATCTTCTTTATCTTATTTAAAAGGAAAAATAGATTCAACAGAAGAACTAGGAGATAAATTGTCTCCTAGTATTGAAAAAATTCTATCTACTGAGCCTGATTATATATTAGCAACAGAGCATCATGAAAAATTGTATGATTCACTAGAAAAAGTGGCACCAGTCATTACATTAAAATACAAGGACATCTATGAAAATTGGCAATATGGACTACGTACAGTAGCCGAAATTATTGGAAAAGAAGACGAAGCGGAAAAAGTAATTGATAGAATGATGAAAGAAATTTCATCTGGGCGTGAAGCATTAAAGTCGATTCAAGGAGAATCAGTAGCACTTATATTGTCTTGGGATGGAAAAACTTTTAATGTCCTAGGAGAAGAAAATCCTGTTTATACACTTGCATTTGATAAAGAAATGGGACTGGGGCTTACACCTGATGATACATTTAAAGGCACTAATAATGAATTTACTTCGTTTGAAGGAATTTCAACTGTTCAGGCAGATCATATTTTCCTTATAGGTGACATTACAAAGAAGGAAAAATTAATGAATGACTTAAAACAAAGTAATGTATGGAATAATCTGAATGCCGTAAAGAAAGGTAATATCTATTTAATGGATACTTCCGCTATTACTGGTGGTCCATTGGCTATTGAATATGCTTTGCAAAATATAACAAATGCCTTAAATAAGTTCTAAAAGTCGAAAAGAATGCCATTGAAAAAGCAGCATCAAAAAGAAGGAGAGATGAGTATGCATTATCAAGCTATTAATCTGAATGAGGAGCTATCTCAAATCAACGAGCTCTGGTCACCGAAAGTCGTTGGTGAAATAAATGATTCTCTATTTAAGTTGATTAAGATTGATGGGGATTTTATCTGGCACAATCATGAAGGCGCAGATAAGGTATTCATTGTAATCGAAGGAGAAATGTTCATTGATTTTCGTGATGGTCAGGTGAAAATCTCCAAGGGAGAGATGTTTATTGTTCCAGGAGGGGTCGATCAAAAGCCTTTCGCCGAAAAGGAATGCCATGTTATGTTGGTGGAGCCTAAAGGCGTAGTAAACACAAATGTCTAATTCATTACTTAGAGGAGCTACTTTAAGTTATGAAACTAGATTTATAAATAGAATTGTTTCAGCAATAATGTAGTTGAACATTTTTGGATAAGGGAGAAGAAAGGTCGTCTGATGGCGATTTTTCTTCTCCCATTTTGATTTTACACCAGTTTATAAAGTTAGTCCGATTATATTATAACGTTTTTTTGTGGAATCTTTGTTGATTTTTTGAATAAAAAAAGTTGATAAAAATGGTAAAGTATTTGAAGAAAATATCAAAAGGAGGATGAATATGACGGAAGAAGAATTAAAAATTATTCAAAAAGAGTGTAAAAAAATCAAAACCATTCTTGGACATAAAAATGAATACTTAGGCAGTGCTCTTAACTTTTCAGAATCTACTGTTCTACAAGCTCTAAATAATAAAGATAAAGATGCATATCGGAAAATATCAAACCTACAAAATATCCATTCTTTTCTACTGGCGGAGATTAACCAGAAAAAAAAGAATTTCGGTTTGAGAAGTAAACTATCAGAAATAGAAAAAAAGGAAGAAATAGTATCTATAATGGAAGTATTCAATCGGTTACTTGAAATAACTGATCCAGATGGTGTTAATGAAATCGAGATTAATCATGATATTTATAATGTTGATGGATACTTTATCGGTGCTTATTCTGATGCAATTCTTCAATATAGTCTAAGTAATGCTAATAAACAGGAAGAAGGTTTATATGCATCTACAATTGCAAAGTTAGAAGGAGGAAAGGAGTTCTTGGTATTTACTACAGACCAAATTGGTAATGGAGAAATTATAAGTGTAAATAGTCTTTCCCAGGCTGTTAATTTAGTTGTAAAGGGATTAGAGGAAGATTATGACGAAAAGGTTCGAGACTTTTTTAATCAAGTAAATGATGAGCTAGGTAACTAAGTTAGTGATACTAATTACTTAAAAAGGGGTAAAATAAGATGACAAAAAAAATATTTAAAGAAGATTTTTTAACGTTAATTAGTAACGATGTAGAAGGAATGGAACTAAGCGAGAGAATCACCTTTGCTAAGGAAATTTTATTATCTATTGAAAAGGAAATCGAATATGATGAGCAAAATAAGGGGAAGGAATGGACAGATGAGGAGTTAAGAGTAGTGTTGTCATTTTCGCCGAGTAAAGAAAATTGTTTAAAACTAGCTAAGGCTTTTAAGAGGGGTTACGGGAGTATAGAGCAAATTTTCAGATGGGCATCTACAAGTGATAAGGCTATAGAAGATAAAGGTAGAAAACAGGATAAATTTATAAATCAGGTAAAAAGAGTTGCTAAAGAGGTTGGCTGGAGAGCATAAAGAATATTTTATGTCTAAAAAAACATAGATATTTCTAGATAATTTATAATTAACCTTATTGATATACACCAAGAAGAGCATGATTATAATAGATAATTTACAACTTTTTTTATCAATATTATTAGAAATCGCCTTTCAATGCTAAATAAGGGCGATTTTTTCGTTTGCTTTAAATGTCTAAGTGTTTGATATCTAAATCTACTGAATTAAATTATTGCGAAAAATTTTTATAATATACTAATTTAATGTGAAAAATTTGAAGGCGGAGATATGTTCCGATAATACTATTATCCAGTTAACCCCATTTAGTTTTGCAAATGAAAATGGAATCGTAGTATTAGAATTATATCTAAGGAATGGTCAGACAAAAGCAAGATCAATCTGGCGTGGATTTGATTCTGGTCTTAAAGGGTTATGTGAAAATTACGGTGTTGAGGTTGAACCTGATGAGCAAAACACGTCTTCTGATACTAAAACAATTAAAAAAGATATACCACAAGAACCTGATAAACCCCAAGCTGTACCTGAAAATAAGAAAAGACAAAACACATTGTCATCAATAAACCTTGAAAAAGTAAAGGGTAAGATAAGTCTGATCAAAGGTCAAAGGCCAGTTATCATTGATAAAACTCCAGAAATTACTGCTACGGTATCTTGGAAGACGGGTACAGATTATGATATATATGCTTTAGTCTATACAAAGGATGGTAAGCAGATAGATGTAGCTATGTTTGGGGCGAAAGGAACACCTCCACTCAGGAATTTTGGCAATGGAGCTGTCGAACATATGGGGGATGTTGGGAGAGATAGTCGATCAACAAAGACAGAAGTAATCAAATTAAGGTTAAATAATAATATTCTTGCAGTTGTTCCTGTGGTTTACTCTGCTCAGTCAAATGGAACAGGCTCATTTTACAGATACAAGGTGTCCATAAGTATAGATAATCATAATGGAACCTCTGTTACAATATTCGCCAAGAATGCAAATAATAATGATAGAATTTATTCCTGTGTTCCCGGAATACTTCATAGTACGCAAGATGGAGTTATTATCAGCCCATTAGAGCTTTATAGTACACCGAATTCAGAACGTAGACCTAAACTTAGGATGGGGTCTTCAAATATGGTAGAAGTCATAATGGATAAAGGACCAATAAATGATTATAAGTAAGGTAGAAATATATAAATTTTGAATATAAAATTATAATCATTATATGTTTTAAGTGAAAGAAAGCATAGAAAGAAATACATAGAATTAGGGACAGGGTAAAAACAGTATAAAGGGAGTTTTGATATGGCTAACATTGTTTCTTTACAAAAAGGCGGTAATACGGTTCTATCAGAGAGTGGCAGTCTCAGCGTGGAAGTACGATGGAGCTCTACATCTGTATTAGATGTAAGTTCTTTTTTAGTAGCTGCTGATGGCAAAGTTCCATCAGATGAGTACATGATATTTTATAACCAAGAAACCGATCCAGAACGAAGTGTTTGGTTGAAAGAAAATGACATGAATAAGGTAGTTTTTACTATTCAGCTAGAAAAGCTTTCTCCAACTATACAGCATTGTTTTTTTACAGCAACATTAGAAGGAAACTCAACATTTGATACTGTTCAAGGACTAAGTATCACAGTAAAGGGAACTCATGGGGAAGTTTGTTATCAAATCGATGATGCTACTGAAGAAAGAGCATTGGTTCTTGCAGAAGTATATCGACACCAATCAAAATTTAAATTTCGAGCGATTGGCAGAGGATTTAATGGCGGGTTAAAGCCATTAGCTGAATCGTATGGAGTAGAGGTTGAAGAGCCTGAAGTGCCGGAAGCTCCATCTGTTCCTCAAGATGAACCTGTTCAAGATGTTAATTTATCAAAAATTGATTTACTGAAAAGAAAAGTTTCCATTTCATTGGAAAAGAAGAAAATTGCACTTGAGAAATCACGTGTAGCAGTTGTTTTTGATGCATCAGGCTCTATGACACAGCTATACCGAAATGGGACCATTCAGCGTGCTTTTGAACGTGTGCTAGCTGTGGCTGCCTGCATGGACGATAATGGCGAATTAGATGTTTGGTTCTTTGGGTCTAAATTTATGAAAGCGAGAAGTGTAACAGAGAGAGATTTTGAGGATTATATTAAACAAACATATCCTGGACCTAAAATATTCGGTGGTCTAGGTATGGATAATAATGAGCCACCTGTTATGAAGGATATCATCCATCACTATGTAAAAAAGGAACCAAGGAAAGATATACCAGCATATATAATATTTTTCAGTGATGGTGGAATATATAAAGATAAAGAGATTGCAAAAATATTAGTGGATGCCTCTAAACGAAATCTATTCTGGCAATTTGTTGGGCTAGGAAATGCGAATTATGGAGTTCTTCGAAAGTTGGATAATTTACCAGGACGAAAAATTGATAATGCTAATTTTTTTGCCTTAGATGATTTAGATAAAATATCAGATGAAGAGCTATATAACCGTCTTCTAAATGAGTTTCCAATTTGGCTGAAGGAAGCAAGGAAAAAGGGGATTTTACATTGAAGTGAAGGGAACTGAGTAGTTAGCAAGGCTAGAATATAGATTAACCCAACCGGCTCTACTTCCATTCCGTTTATTATTTAAGAGATGATATCATGCATTCCAATTAACAGAAAACAAAATGAAGAGACGACGACATATACCTTGTCATCGTCTCTCTTACATTTATTAAGTAAACCAGGGTGATTTTAGGGATAAAGGAAATATTGACATTTTTATTTTAGACAACTAAGCTTATTGAAAAATAAATATATTTGGGTTGGGGACATTTTATTGGCTAGACAAAAACGGTTGACTAGGAGGGCGCCAATGGGACTTATTAAATTAAATTGTCCAAATTGTAATGGGAAAATTGAATATAAAGAAGGGCAGCCATTCAAATGTCCTTTTTGTGAAACTGAATTAATGTTGAAGGAGAATAATGTCTATTATGTTGACCAGACGATCAATAATTATTATGGAACAATTCCTCCTAAAACAAAAACACATCCAAATACGAATTTAAAGGCGCTTCTAATTGTGCCAATCGTCATTATTTGTGCATTCTTTGGGTATTTTCTTTTGAGTAATAATCAAACTGAATATGGTAACCATGAAAAAATACCTGTTCGAACTATGCCGGAAAGCGAAGTTCTTTTGTTCTTTTTAAAAGATATTTTTAATAAAGGTGAAGCGATGCCGACTAAAGAAGAAATAGCAAGTATCCGCTATTTAACTACCTACTATACTGATAATCAGTGGCATTTTGATTACAGCTTTGATGATCCTTTTACGAATAAGCAGGCTGAAATTTCAAACTATATTGTTATGGATAAGATATTAAATACTCAAAAAATCGAACAAAAGGACTTTGAAGCCTTTACTGGACTGACTGTATTGAAGTTCATGAATGATTATGAAATATCGCAGAGTGAAAAAGTAAGCTTTCGACATCTGAAAAGCTTAAAAAGCTATACAGGCAGCTTTAATGAATCATTTAGTAGAATTGCCGAATATTTTAGTGATAAGTCTAACATTGTAGAGCTCTCTGTCCAAATTCGAAGTAATGATGAACTTGCATTATTATTAGAGTTTCCTAATCTTCAATCACTTGAGATTTCTTATTTGACCGAGACGGTTACAGACTTCCATCTGCTGAATCAACTGTCATTAAAATCATTGTCTTTAAGTTATACCAATGATTTAAAGTGGTTGTCTTCATTAACAGGTTTAGAGTCATTAGCAATAGATATGAGTGAGGCAACAGATTTTAGCGCGTTCTACTCACTGAATCAACTACAAGAATTGAAGCTTACATCAGTGAAAAATTTAAAAACGCTCGATTTTATACAAAATATGCCCAATCTGCAATCGCTAGATCTTGAAAATATGGATATTACGAATTTAGAGCGCCTTAGAGATAAGTCGTCATTAACTAAGCTACGTTTATCTTCTCTTTATAAATTAGAGTTACTTGATATTATGAACAGCCTGACTTCTCTGACCGATTTATCGATAATTGGTTATAGTGGCGAAGTATCATCGATTGTAGCTCCTCATTTAAAAAAAGCGGAATTAACAAGTTCTTTCATTTCTAAGTTAGAGGCACCTGCATTAAAAAACTTGACTGTTTATATTAGAGGGTCTGAGTCGTATTTTAATGGAGCAGAATTATTAAAATACCCACAGCTAGAACAATTTACAGCGATGGAGTATAGCGATTTTACAGGTATTAGTGCCTTAAATCGTCTACCAAATCTACAAACATTAAATCTCAATGAGACATCTTTTTACGATGAAACGAGTGAGTTATTTAATTTACAGCATGTAAAAACGATAAATTGTTATGAGTGTAAGTTTCAATTTAATAGTAAAAACCCTTTTAACAACAACATACTGGAACAGTTAACATTGAATGATGTATCCTTCCAAGTAGGTAATGGTGACTGGTTGCATGAAGTTGATAAGGTTATGCCTTATTTTGCTGGCCTTTCTGCTCTACGCTCTTTCACAATGCAGGATAGCTCACTACAATCATTAAGTTTTATGGAAAATTGGCAACAAATTGAGATGCTTCATTTGGAAAATAACGCGATTACAAATGTTGAGCCTTTAGTAAATCTGCCCAATTTGAAAAAACTATATCTTTTAGGCAATCAAGTGCAAAACAAGTCTGTTCTTGATAAAAGGATAATAATTTATTGAGGCTAACGTGCTTTTTTAAGACGTGATTGATCTATTGTGGAACTTAATGGCTGTTAAAGCGGTTTGTCAGATGAGCTTATGAAAAGAACTTAATCTATGGGATAATTCCTTGAATAAGAAAGTTTTAGAAAAAATTGATTCCCAAAAGGGAGCCATTCCTGATAAAAGGAGTGGCTTTAGGGTAAGCAAAAGGGAGTACATATCGTACCCCTTTAGTAATCGTATTTTGTATGCTCAAACTTTGGTGCTGTGGGGTTAGGTGGGGTTGTCACTGTACTGTACTCGGTTGGATTATTAAGTGTATCCTTCAGCTGCCCTCCTTTGACTACATCGTTATAACGACCTATGAATGCCACGATGTGCGCTCTTGCAAGTTTTGTGTCTGTTCCAAAATTTTCTAGTGTTTGTCCCCTAGACGAATTGCTTCCTGTTGTAAGCCCATTTGCATACATGAAATCCACTGCTTGCTGAAGCGTTACTGATTTCCCATAATGCATTGAAACTAATGCTTGTGCCATTTGACCACGTGTCACTTGTTTTTTAGCAAAGTTGGCATTGGATGTAGAACCCTTTGTCATGATACCGTGTATGTTAGCGAAATGATACTCCACATACGCGAAGTTTGTAGCTGTCTTGTCCTTCATTGCGATTTTGGCAGATTCAAATTGGGTTCCATCACGGTAACGGAGCATAACATTTAGCATTTGGTATTCCGTTAGGCTTCCATATGGGTCTATCCAATTTCCTACCCCTTTTGATGGCTGTGAAGGATGTTTTTGATTCTGATAACCTGTAATAAGACCTTGGTCAATTGCCCACTTCATATCCTTTGCCCAATACGCATTTGAATCATAGTCTTTGTACTTATCTACAGATAATCTCTGTGTTTGTTGGACTACTGTTTGTTTGGATTCCTGATTGTTCTTTAATGCTTTTAACTCAGAATCAGAGTAGTTCCTTGGCGAATTGTCACCTGTCACCCAATTTGGACTTGAAAAGATTTCATATCCTCTTTCTAAAACACCCTCAGTAATATAAATTACTCCATCATCTTCAGGTTCCGTTGTCCCTGCAATGCTTAAAGGTTTATTTGAAGCAGCCTTTGCTTCTTTTTCATCGATTTGTAAAAACAAACTTACTACTATTGAGCTCAGTATTATACCTTTTATACTAAAGTTAATATATCTATTATAATACATTATTATCCCTCCAATAATTTCATTTTATAAAGTTTTAGGGATAATGTAAATGTATATTTAAAGCATTAAATAGTATAAAACTCTCTGTTTATATAGGTGTAAAGTTGTGTATCTTATGTTTTGAAATTATGAGGATGTGACTTGTGAATAAAGAGGAAATACTGAAATTTTATAATTAGATAAAATAATTAAAGAATAGTTATTAACAAAAAAGGTTTTATGATCTATTTATAGAAATTTGTATCTATATGAAATTTTTTTTACAGAGGGGATGTAAAAAAGAAAAGGAGAAATAAATGGAATAGAGATTAAAAATTTGTTTAGGAAAAACGAGCACTTAATAGTAGCTTCACAGATAATGGAGAGGTTATATAGTGAAATTTGCTTAAACGTGGAGTAAAATATAACCACTAAAAGACTAGATAAAGTTTATTTAATATCAGAATTGATTTAAACTATTTATTTAAATTAACAGAGCTAATTTCAATCGAAATAGGCTCTGTTTCTATTTGATTGGGCGATAAGTGCTGTTTTTTGTATGATGTAAATAAGCCGATTTAATAACTAAAATCGGCTTTTCCTCAGATGTTTAATTTTTTTGAAGTTCGATTTGGACACGACCGCTTCCTTTTAAATATTGCTCATAGCGTGCAATCTGCAGTTTAATTGGCTTAGTTGGAAGTCTTTCAACATTCTCCATATCAAATTGCTGCCCAATTAGCATATAGTTTTCGTACTCTGAAATCCAAGTACTATTTGAGTAATAAATATTCCCATTTGCATCCTCTAAATGGCTAAATACTCCTTTATGCTCTTTCTTTTTATATGGGGAAATTTTATATTGAATTTCAAAGTTATCTTTTATTTCAAGCTCTATATTTATATTCTCAGGCTGACTTATAATTTTTTTCTTGTCAAAATCGACTATGATAAAATCATCAGCTTTATCAATTGCTTCAATTTCTCGCAGTTCAAATGTTATGCTTTTGGGGATGCGGAAATAATTACTTTCAAGCATAATACTAAATTTCTCATCTTCATAGTTACCAAATCCGACGACACCATTTTTAATTTTTCCCCATTCTTCTTGATGTTCATCATAGATGCGAATATCCTCAAAGCTTAGTATTTTCTTGGAATTTTTCGGGTCAATCGACATTTTTAGCTCAGAACGAATGGGAGAAATAATAAGCTCATGGATTGTCATGCGTTGCCCATCTATAATAACTTGTTTGTTGACAGTATAATGTTTGGATGCTTTCACATCATTTTTTAGTGTAAAGGGAATTTCAAATACTGTCTCAGGGTGGTCACTCAGCGATAATGTCAGCTTAAAATCCTTAGATGAATAGTCCATGCCTTGGCTGGCGACAACATTAATTGTATTTTCCATTTCATATGTTCCTTTAGGCTGTGCTGCCCAGCTACTACCAACGGTTGCCCTTATTTGTTCACCTTTTTGTTTAACTTCGGTTATTATGCCTTTGAAAATCGCTAAATCCTCATCTGAATTTAGCTTATAGGAAATAATCATTCCAGATTCATCTGCTACAACGCCTGTAATCGTAAGTGTTTTACCGTTAATGGTTTGGCTCGCATTTATATGCTCATAATATTCGTTGCTGACTATATCCTCAATTCCTTTATCGAAGGCAATCATTTCAACAAGTGGCTTTAATCCTGGGATTTGTGCAACAGCTTGTGCAAGAGTAGGAGATACCCGAATAGATCCAATAAAGGCAATCATTATAAAGGCAACAGTGATTGTTAATTGTAAAAGTCGCTTATAGCGAGTTCTTTGTTTTAATCGTTTATAAGCGCGAAATTGTGATTCGGGTTGTAATGTGTCCATTGGCACTGATTCAAGTAATTCCTCATATCTTTTTTGCTGCTCTTTGTCAAATGGATTCATGAAAAGCCCCCCTCTCCTAATAGTTGACGAAGCTTCTTTAATGTTTTATGTAATCTAGACTTTACAGTACCCTCAGGAATATTTTGAAGGGTTGCAATCTCACTGTTTTTTAAATCCCTAAAGTACTTCAAATGAATAAGCTCCTGCTGCTCAATGGGTAGCTGTGAAATGACATCATTTAGTTCAAATAGCTCTGTCATATACTGAGACTGCTCCAATACATTATTGGTTATGAATGTTTGCTTTTGTTGTCGCTTCATCATTAGACATGTATTAATAACAACTCGAACGAGCCATGTTTTAAAATATTGAGGCGTTTGAACTTTATGAATGTTTTTTAGGCATTGATATGTCATCTCCTGTAAAGCATCATTGGCATCATGCTCATTTCGCATATAGCTATAGGCAACTCGATACATAGACTCTTTATATAAACTTAAAAGTTGAAGTTGAGCAGCTTCATTTCCATTAATTGCATGTTTGGCAAGTTCGCTTTCGTTCATCTCCATGCCTCCTTTACTGATTAGATGCACCAATTAAATAAATCGTTCATTTTATTTTGAAAAATTAAAAATGATAAGGTAATATTTTAGAAGACTCAATAAATGAATTATCGAAAAATTTTTATAAATATAGCATTTGTCTTAGTTTAGTGAGTACCCAGCTTTGACGAAGAAAGTTTTTCTATCTTTTTTATGTGCTACTGTAAAATTAAAAATGTTGCTAAAGAGGTACATAACCTTGAATTCACCATTGACTACTTTTATCACACTTGTTTGTACGTCAGGCGTATTAAATTTGTATCTTAGTGGATATGTCTTTTTTAAACGCCACAATTTTACGAAGATTGCTCAATTATTTATTTGTAATACACTTTTGATAGCCATTTACTGTTTTGCATCTGCTTTTGGTTTAATGTCTACTGCACTAAATGAAATAAAGTTTTGGACAGTTATTCAATATGTAGGAATGGCATTTTCACCTGCAATTGGATTATTGTTTATCATGCAGTACGTGGGCATAAATTTAAATAGGAAAATGTTTATTTCATTACTGATTATTCCTTTTATTAGCCTGCTATCAGTTGCAACGAATGATATTCATCATTTTCATTATAGAGTGTTTGAAATAGACCCAAATTTGGGAGCACCCTACGTTTATCAGGAGATAGGTATTTGGTATATAGTTCACGGTATATTTACGTTTGCCAGTATGTTTCTAGCATTTTTATTAGTGCTCTCTCATTGGAAGGAAACGACGAAGGTATATCGTCCACAATTAATTTCGCTAATGTTTAGCCAGCTTGTTCCAATAATAACGGCATTTGTTTATTTAATTGGATTAACTCCTCCAGGATTTGATCCAGTCCCAATGGTTTTATGGATTTCCTCACTGTTATATCTATGGTCAATTAGCTCATCGCGTTTATTTAGAATTATGCCTATTACGAAAAATACGATATTTAATAATATAAATGATGGGGTTATGGTGCTAGATGAATCCCAGCGATTAATTGAATTTAACGAAGCCTGTCAGAGGATGTTTCCGAAGCTGAACCGCACCATGTATGGCATGGACTTTGTGAAGGTCTGGTTTGAACTATCCGAGAAAAATATCCCCTTTAATATTGATATAACGGAAGGGGCAAAAGAATTTCAGCTAGATCTAACTATTTCAGAAAACCTTTCACGGACCTATCAGCTTCGCCTCTCATCGATGCAACAGACGAACAGTAGAAATGGAATGCTATTGATTTTTACTGATATTACGGAGCTTAAAAATCTACAAAAAAAATTAGAGCATCAGGCATATTATGATGAACTAACCCAAGTTTTTAATCGTCGAGCTTTTTTTCAGTATTGTACGGAGGGTTTTTTGGAGGCCAAGAAAGATCAAACAGCCTTTACTGTCGTTTTAATGGATATTGACTATTTTAAAAAAGTAAATGATACGTATGGCCATGCTGTTGGTGATCAAGTGCTTATTCATGTAGCACAGACTATTCAAAATCAATTGAAAGAGCGGGGTCTTTTTGCTCGATATGGAGGCGAGGAGTTCGTTCTTGCATTCAATGGATTAACATTACTAGAGGGAGAAGCGATAGCTAATGAGCTCCGTTCCTATGTGGCATCACAGCCTCTTGAAACGCTGGGAGAATTGATTACAATTACGTTAAGCTGTGGTGTTGCAGAAGCAATAACCGAGGAAGAGGAAACACTTTATCAGCTCCTCCATAAAGCTGATATGGCTTTATATTGTGCCAAGCAAGAAGGACGTAATCGTGTACATGTGTATAGAGAACCTATTAAGCCTGAAATGTAACAGCATTTCAGGCTTTAATATATGTATTGATGTCTAAATCTTAGCTGTTAATAAATAAAATAGCATTTGCTAGTGCAAACTTTAGATGAAAAGTCATCAAACGAATGATCATGACTTTTCAAAAAATCAATGAAGGATGGTAGTCAAATATGAAAACAAATCATACCAATGCAACGCAATATGTGAAGACATTACAAGCAAACCAAAATCGTCAACAGCAGGAGGAATTTGGTTCTGAGTTTGAAATAGATACGGCTTCAGCACAAGTAAACAACTTTGCCGAAACCCTAGGAAAAACAGATATCAAACAGCCAGTAAGTGAACGTACGGCGTGGCACTAGTTTCTATTTGACAACTATTCAAAACATTGAGATGGAGAACTAAGGTCTAGGCCTTAGTTCTTTTATTTGAGTTAACCTTATAATAGAAAATCTTTGGAGAGATTGATCTCAAAATATCCTATTAAATTTTTGTAACATTATTAAATATCCAGAGTTATTTAAGTAGGGAGCATTCCTGTTAGAAACGTTTTCGGGGACTTGAAATAAAAAAAGCCCTCTTGTATGATGCTTGAGTATCAACAGACAATTGACTCGCACATCTACAGAGAGGACTCTATAACAATGAATTTTAATACGAATGAAAAAATTAATCAAGTTTCTGAAAATACGCTTGTCATCGGTATTGACATCGCGAAGTATAAACATTTTGCATGTGCCATCGATGATCGTGGTCGTGTGCTTCAAAAATCATTTCCGATTGCTCAATCACACATGGGATTTGAAGCTTTTTATGAACGATTACTTGCGTTAAAGGCGATACATGATAAACAGGAAATCCTCGTTGGTTTCGAGCCAACAGGTCACTACTGGATGAACTTAGCTGCGTTTTTAACAAACTACGGCATTCCTTTTGTGATGGTGAATCCGATGCACGTCAATCGCTCGAAGGAACTCGATGATAACCTGCAAACGAAAAATGACCAAAAGGATGCACTAGTGATTGCTCGTCTAATGCGCGATGGACGCTTCAGCTATCCACGTATTTTAGCGGGTGTAGAAGCAGAACTTCGCAACGGCGCGACATTGCGTGCCAAAATACAAGAAGACTTAAATGCGCTTCAAAATCGGATCATTCGTTGGCTCGATCGCTTTTTTCCTGAATTTACTCAAGTATTTAAAAGTTTTGGGAAGATGGCCTATGCGGTGCTTGAAAAAACACCTCTACCATCGGATATCAATGGAAAAACACCGGAAGAACTGCTCTTCCTTTATCGCCAAGTAGAGGGAATGAAAAGTCCCCAACTACCAAAGGCAAAGCAATTGGGCGAGGTAGCAGAAAGCTCCATTGGAGTGACAGAAGGTCTTGTGATGGCACGTTTTGAAATTGCCACACTCCTCTCTCAAATCCAATTGATGCAGACACAACTTGAAAAATTAACGGCACAGCTCATTGAGCAAGCCAAACAAATGACGGATTATGACTATTTAGCATCTGTTCCTGGAATTGGTGATATCACGATAGTCGATTTACTTTCAGAGGTCGGTTCACTCACACAATATGCGCATCCACGCCAATTAATCAAATTAGCGGGACTCACATTGCGTGAAAACTCCTCTGGTCAGCAAAAAGGACAAAAGCGCATCTCCAAGCGAGGTCGTCGTCAATTACGTGCGCTCCTGTTCCGCGTAATGATGCCGTTAATCAAACATAACCCAGCTTTTCGAGCGTTACACGAATACTACACCACACGTGCCAACAATCCACTGCGTAAAAAGCAATCGATCGTTGTGCTATGTGGCAAGTTAGTAAAGATTTTACATGCCTTGTGCAAAAAGAAAACGATGTTTGATGAACATCAAATGATGAAGGATTTCGCCCATCTTCAGATGACTGCCTAAGCGCCGCCATCAGAAGTCAAAATCAAGAGGATGACATGGAGAAGCCGGCACTATTTTCACCATCCGACCATTCAAACAACTGAAATGAGTCCCTAAGGGAGCATCGCCAGCCTCTGCCTTATGACTAGACCGAACGAAGGAATGTACGCGCAAACAGACGCCTAGAGATATGGGAGGGTCCGTCATCATAAGCAACGCAGAGATCCAACAGTGCATCGCTATAACGCATAAAATCAGGAAGATTATTACCAATTAATGGTCTTTCTTTTAGCGAAGCATACGGATAGTTTGTAAGAAAAAGAAAGAAATACAAAATAACGATAGATGGATGTGTCGAAAAAAATTTTTTTGACACGTAAAAGTGGCGTGAACCATTGATATATCAACATTTATAGAGGGAGGTGAAAAGACATGGACTTTGATGAAATCTACCAAAAATATTTTCAGGACGTTTATTTATATCTGAAATCATTGAGTCATAGCGATGTTATAGCTGAAGAAATTACCCAGGAAACTTTTTTTAAAGCATTAAAGAATATTGAAAGTTTTGATGGTTCTAAGGATATTCGAGCTTGGCTCTTTATAATTGCTAAAAATACATATTTCACTTATTACAAAAAGAAGAAAAAGCAAATTGATTCTGATTTAAATAAGACAACTAAAACAGGCGTCCATTTTGTGAAGCATTTAATGAATGAAGAGGATGCATTTGCAGTTCATCAGTTTCTACATTCAATGAAGGAACCATACAAGGAAGTCTTTTCACTACGAACCTTTGGGGAGCTATCCTTTGATAAAATTGGGAGGCTTTTTGGTAAAAGCGCGGGATGGGCTAGGGTAACCTTTTACAGGGCTAGAAAGCAAATACTAGAGTATATGGAGGCAATCAATCATGACAGAGATTAAGTGCACAATTATTCAAGATATTCTACCTCTTTATGTAGATGAGGTGGTTAGTCAGGATACCAAAGAAATGATTGAGAAGCATTTAAAGCATTGTGAAAAATGTCAGTTAGAATACCAGCAAATGAAGCATGAAATGTATATTCCTGAAGAGACTAAAGCGACTCTCTTTAAAAGGATTAATAAGAAATGGCGTAAGAAAAAAATAGTCGTTTCAGGTGTCTCGTCTATCATCACGGCCTTAATTTTATTAGGTGTATTTGAGTACGTCTTTCATTATGAAACGCTAATTCCATATTCAGGGGATATCGTGAAAATTGAAAATAACGAAGATAAAACATTATTTGCCCATTACTATGGTAAAAGCTATGCAAGTGTTAACGTAACTCATCCTATGCTCCTAGAAATAGATGGCGAGAAAAAGAATATAAGCTTTATTTATTATAATAAAACAATTGCAGCTTCGCCTACTCGACAGCTTATTAATAATGGAAAAGCACGCGATGAGCAGGATTTTACTTTTGAATTTCCTGAAGCTGAAGAAATAGATGCTGTGTACTATGCGGAATATGATATTGAAAAAATAGCAGCTAATAAGGATTCTTGGAATAATATTTTAAAAGATGCTGTTCTAATTTGGGAAAAAAAGCAATAAAACTCTTACAAATCATTTTCCTGCATATTTTCTATCCATTTTAAAAATACTATGTCTAGGTAACTTATTGAATGGTTAAGAAAGGGAGAGGTAAAATTGGCAAAGCACTCTGATACAAGCTGGAAGCAGGATCATCCTAGTACTTTATTTAGCAACTCTGTCCAAAAGGCAGAACGTTTATTAAAGCATGCAAAATCACACCCTGAGGAAATAGCGATCGAACATGCATTTGATCAAATAGACCATGCAGAAAATGCGTATATGAATGCACATCAATATGGGGAGCATTTGGATACTGTACAGCAAAATAAAGTGTACCTAGAGCAAATCAAACAGCAACTACATGACATGAAAGATAATGTAAAAAAGTAGTAGAGCATTTGTTCCTTCATCGTCAGGCAGATTAAAAATGGCTTAAGCTCTAGACTTAAGCCATTTACTGTTGAAAATCAGCACCAAACAATTATCTCATTGGGTGTGGTTTGAGCCGGAATACTTCTTGTTGTAGCACCATAGATGACAATTAGGTTTCTATTAGCGGGATTTCTAGAAAAAGGCTGCCCATTTTTAAGCAAGATAACCGTAGATGGAGAGAGATTTAATTGTAGTTGACCATCACTGCTCATCAAATGGTTATCAAAAAAGTCAACTTTTACATTTTGGTAATTACTTTCCTTTACAATAATAAGAGCACGATATTGTGGCGGGTATATCATAGGTACAGGAGCGTCCCCATCATAGTAGCCTGTAACCCAATCACCAGGTCTGACTATTTCCTGATTAACAAAGTAAGTAGAGGGAGAAATGACAAAATTGACAACGCCCCCAGCACCATCTTCTACAGTTAAAAGTTTATAGCATCCCTCAGCATCCCTATTTTGTCCAACAGGAAAATCATTAATTTGTGTAACAATTCCACGAAAAGATTTAAAATTTACCATAACCATTCCTTTCGAATTAACAATCATATTAGCTTATGTAAAAATCTCTATATAGATGACAAGGAAAAAATTGCTCTTTCATTAGTAAAAATCTATTTATCTATATAAGCTTGTCCTATATTATAGGAAAAGAATGTTTTTATCAGAAAAGGGGGAGCTTATGAAGTGGATTTCTAAAAATAATAAAAAACCAATTTT
The DNA here is from genome assembly GCA_002973635.1 of Lysinibacillus sp. B2A1. Classification (GTDB taxonomy): domain Bacteria; phylum Bacillota; class Bacilli; order Bacillales_A; family Planococcaceae; genus Lysinibacillus. The sequence continues at coordinate 5,438,438 of CP027224.1, read as the reverse complement.
ATTATTTAGCATGATAATAATTGTCATTGCTGGTTTACTCGATCTCAAATACGAGGGGTTATTTTTCCGTATACTACCTGAATCAATACAACAAAATTTATCTACTTTCTTTAATAAGTAAAAACAGACGAAAAATAAAAATAACACTAGTAAATTTTGAGAAAATTCGGTATATTTAAATGTGGAGTGGGGCTAGTACAAAAACAAGACTGGTTCCCTATTTTTATGTTATTATATAGATATAATAATAAATATGACTTATTTATATGAAAGCGCTAACCATTTTTAGGTCAAGTATTCCAAAATACATGAATTTTAATGGATGCTTTTAATTATGTATTTGTCCGTTTTTTTCTTGAATTATGAAGGGAATGGCTCGAAATATGCCGTTAAATCTCATATAAATAGTTGATATTTTAATCTTCAAGTAATTGTGATAAACTGCAATAAGGTAATAATTGATACAGAAAAGGTGTGCTCCTAGGTCGCTCCATGGCTTGCTTTGACATCTAAGCGGAGTGCTTACATCCTTTCTGCAAATCTTAACATATAAGGAAGGTAAAAATGAGTAACAGACAAATTAAATCAGATGTTATCTTAATTGGTGCCGGAATCATGAGTGCGACTTTGGGGACATTGCTCAAAGAATTAGCACCAGATTGGAAAATTACAGTGTTTGAGAAGCTCGATAAAGCCGGTGAAGAAAGTTCTCAAGAATTGAACAATGCGGGAACTGGGCATGCTGCACTATGTGAGCTTAACTACACTTCAGAGAAAAAAGACGGATCAATCGATATCAGCAAAGCGATTAACGTTAATGAGCAGTTCCATGTTTCAAGACAGTTTTGGTCTTATCTTGTAAACAATAAATTGATCAATAACCCACAAGACTTCATTATGCCTTTGCCACATATGAGCTTAGTACAAGGGAAAGAAAATGTTGAGTTCCTAAAAAAACGTCATGAAACAATGACGAAAAATCCTTTATTCCAAGGCATGGAATTTTCTGATGACCCAGAAAAACTAAAGGAATGGATTCCTCTTATTATGCAAGACCGTTCTGCAAATGAAGCTATTGCTGCAACAAAAATTGACACTGGTACAGACGTTAACTTTGGTGCTTTAACACGTATGTTATTTGATCACTTAAAAACAAAAGATGTAGATATTAACTACAACCACAGTGTTGAAAGTTTAAAACAAGCAAGCGATGGAACATGGGAAGTACGTGTACATGATTTAGATGGATGCAAAATGGAATATCATTCAGCAAAATTTGTCTTCCTTGGAGCTGGTGGTGGAAGCCTAGAATTACTACAAAAATCAGGTATTCCTGAAGGGAAACATATTGGCGGATTCCCTATCAGTGGATTATTCTTAGCATGTAAAAATCAAGAAGTTGCTGACCAGCATCATGCAAAAGTGTACGGAAAAGCAAAAGTTGGTGCTCCACCAATGTCAGTTCCACATCTTGATACACGTTATATTGATAACAAAAAATCATTATTATTTGGACCATTTGCAGGGTTCTCACCTAAGTTCCTAAAAACAGGTTCAAATATGGACTTATTTGCTTCTGTAAAACCACATAATATCACAACTCTATTAGCGGCAGGCGTTAAAGAGATGGGATTAACTAAATATTTAATCCAACAGCTTATGCTTTCAAAAGAGCAGCGCATGGATGAGTTACGTGACTTCATCCCAAATGCGAATAGTGATGATTGGGATATCATTGTTGCTGGACAACGTGTACAAGTAATTAAAGACACAGAAGCTGGTGGTAAAGGTACGCTTCAATTCGGTACGGAAGTTGTAAGCGCTTCTGATGGATCAATTGCAGCTTTACTTGGAGCTTCACCAGGTGCTTCTACGGCTGTTCACGTTATGCTTGAGGTACTCAATAAATGTTTCCCTCAACAAATCAAAGAATGGGAGCCGAAAATTAAAGAAATGATTCCATCTTATGGCTTATCATTAGCACAAAATCCAGAGCTCCTTAAAGAGATTAATGAAACAACTGATAAAGCACTTGCTTTAAAATAAATACTTGGAGACAGCAGATGTAAAGCAACATTTGGACAACCGTTTCCATAGCATAGAATCTTCAATCTAATTAGGGATTGGGGATTCTATTTTTTATAGAAAAAAGCTGTAATATAATCAATTATTTCTATTATATTAGAATGTACTGTAAATAATGACAAATTTACAAATATTTAATACAAAAGTTGAATGAGCAACATTATTTCGGAGAAGTATTCAACACTTAGGGTGCTAATTAAAGATGGAAAATACCTTAATACTTTTATAGTCTTTCATTAACTCGCCAGCTGATGCTATAAAACTTATGGACTGTTGTTTTCGCTAAAGTTGTTACCTATACTTTTCATAAAGAAAGGAATGGGGCAGATGATTAATTTAAAAAATATCGGGAAATTTCATGATCTTCCAGAAAAGGCAATGCATATTTACAGCGGAAATGTTCCTGCATTACAGCTTGCTATTGAAGAGGGCTGGGATATTGAAGAGGATATTATATTGAGTCCACATATCTCATTAAGTCCATTAGATTTGTCGCTAAGGTTGCAGAGACTTAATGTTATAAAGCTACTAGTAGAGCATGGGGTCAATTTGAATATTAAAAGTAATCCAGCTTTTTTGGTAGCTGTTCGTTATTGTAAAGAAGATGTAGTGCGTTATATTGTAAAGCATGGAGCGAAGCTAGACATGCGTAATCAGGTCGGCTCTGGCGCCTATTCACAGGCCTACTATGGTAATAAAAATAATATTCCACTTATTCATGAGCTAGGTCTGGATATAAGACAGTACGGTGGTCCAGTATTGCGTCAGGCTGTGTCGAATCATGATATGAAGACAATTACATATTTACTCGATCACGGGGTGGACATTAATTATAATAAACCGGATATGGTTTATCCTTATCAAGCAACTCCATTAACTGTGGCAACAAGAATGGGGAATCTAACAATGGTGAAATACTTGGTTGAACGAGGCGCAAACGTTACTTTAGCTGAAAAGGATGGCGAGCGTCCATATACGATTGCGGTTGGCAATAAAAATACTATTTTGGCTGACTATTTAAAAGTATTGGAGCCAGCTCAGCTTCATGATTTAGAGAACAAAAAATATGAACTAAAGAAATATAAAATGAGTGATGAACTGATTAGCTTTCTTACCGGAGATAAGCTACGACTTGATCTAGATACCAATGATTATGACATTAGATATATCGACTTTTTCACACTAACAGATACTATTGAAATGAAGATTGACCGTCAAAAGCTACTGCGTTTGTCAGCACATGTAGACAATTATTCTGATTTACAAATAGTATGGAATCCAAAGAGAAGAGGGCAAATAGGCTGCTATGATGTGGAGCATCAAGAGTATGCTGATTTGTGTAGCTTTAAAGAATTTCTTGTAAAGCCTGAAACATACCTTATCAATTTTCTTGAAGGAGAGCTGTAAATTTATCACTCTGTTTGTGAGGATCCCATCTTTTATTATCAAACAAAAGATGGGCTTCTTTATTTTAAAATTTAAGCTTCGATAAACAGAATTGGATAGAGCGTTTGACATACATTGAACAAAAGAAAAGTAGTAGAGCTACGACAAGGGCTAGAGGAATACTAAAAACGACTGGAAGGTCAAGGCCACTCCACAAGCTCATCTTAATTTGTTCAAGACCAACTGTTCGTAAAATGCCAGCTAATATTGACAATAATGCACTTAAAATCAAGCCTGCATAGAGTATTACTAATACAAGGAGGGCTAATGAGCAAAAAAAGCTTTGAATGATTTTTATGAATGTCATTCTTTTTCCCTCCGTATAATTTGTTGTACTTTTGAATTCGGAGCAATTGAATAACTTTCCGTATAATAAAGTGTTTTTATTCTGCAATTATTCCCTACGTTTACAACTTCCCCATCCACTATTTCTGCGTGCGTATACGACAGACGTACATTTTTCCCTTTTACATAATTACAATTTAATTTTTTCTTTAATAATGGAAGAATACTAATCTTATCCTTTTCTACCCAAATATCATCAGCACTCAGATCTCTAATCTCACTTTCCCCAGACAATTTTAAAGCGAAACTTTTAGCATTTATTTTTGCTGCTTTCACAATACCAATTACATCTACAGATTCGGCTTCTAAACTTTGTTCAATGGTTAACTTTCCAGTGCTATTTAATTTTATTACTTTTCCATTGTTCAACTTAAAGCTACCAGCACTCGTAATTTCATTAATTTCACAATAATCTTTTAATCTGCATGATCCTGTACTGTTGAAAATTTGCGCTACTACACGGGAATGAAAAGAACTATGACCATGTGCAGAGATCTTTTTTAGCCGTATTTCTTGATGTAAAGCAACAGCTCCTCGAATATTTAATTGCTCACAGTCTGTAGCTAAATCTTTAATATTGCCATTTGTAAGGGTTACAGTGCGTAGTTTTTGAATCAAAAATATTCACCTCATTTTATTTTAATTATTTTATATTTTAATGATTGAAATATATATTAATTAAAATATATGTAGCTTCATTTTGTCAAGAACTAATAATTTGCCTAAATATGCGCTAAATGAGTCCTCATATATTTTCTAGGAAATAAAAGTTAGGAAGCCTTAAAATGAAATGATGTTAAAAATCATCAAGTGATGATTTTTTGCAAATATTTTTATGGGTCATCTGGTGTTATTAATCTAAATATGCTAACTATTCATCACGGTTTAAAATTGGCACGGTTTTTGCATGATATAAAAGTGAAGCAGAAAGGGGGGATAAATGTGAAGGGGAAAGTCACAGGTTTTATCCATAGTGGAATAACGGTAAAGGATATAGAGATTTCTTTAGATTTTTATGTTAATAAGTTAGGTTTGGAATTAATCTCGAGACAAATTTCAAGTAATGAATATATTTCAGACATAGTTGAACTTGTCAATTTACAAGAGGTCAAAATTGCATTTATTAGAATTCCAGGAGGGAATGAAATAGAGTTACTTGAGTATGTAGGCATGGAAAGATATCCAGGGAATGTTCGTCCATGTGATTATGGATCGGGACATATTTGTCTAAAGGTTGAAGGAATAGAAGAAATGTACGAGCGTCTAAAATTGTCTGGAGTTCAATTTAGATCTAAAAAAATTGTAGAAATTACATTAGGTGCAAATAAGGGATCAAAAGCTATTTATATGTATGATCCAGATGGATATATTATTGAGCTGATGGAAAAGAGTACAAATTAATGAAAGCGAATTCAGTAAAGGGTGGAGTCTATGCAAAGTTTACAAGGTAAAAAAGCAATACTTACAGGTGGCGTTCAAGGTCTTGGGTTAGCAATGGTAAAGGGGCTTTGTGAATATGGTGTAGAGGTTTGTATTATTGATTACTCCAATGATGTAGAGAAGATTGCTCAAGATATGCAGAATGAAGGATTTTCAGTATACGGGGTACAAGCAGATCTATCGAACTTAGAGAAAATTCCTGAAGTATTCCATGTAGCAGTCCAACTATTAGGCGGGGAGTTAGATATTCTTGTAAATAATGCCGGAATCCATAAACCGATGCCAGCGATTGATTTACAGATTGAGGACTTCCAAAAAATCATTGATGTTAATGTCACTGCAATATTCGAACTAAGTAGACTAGCATATCATGAAATGTTGAAAAGGGGCGCTGGGAAAATAGTCAATATTGCATCCGTATTAGCTGTACAGGGTGGTTATAATGCATCAGCTTATTCTGCAAGTAAAGGAGCGGTTTCCCAATTGACAAAGTCTTTAGCTAATGAGTGGGCTAAAGATAATATTAACGTAAATGCAATTGCTCCAGGATATTATAATACAGCATTAAACCAATTTATTCTTGAAGATGAGTCAAGATATCAATCACTAATTAGCCGTATACCTGCTGGACGCTTTGGCGAACCAAATGAATTAGCTGGTGCTTTACAATTTTTATGCTCTGATAAATCAGACTATATCAATGGTGTCCTCTTACCAGTAGATGGTGGGTTTTTAGGAAGATAAAAGTTGAGTGGTATAAGAAATGATAACCGCTTTGAATTAGTAAACCATAAACGATAATCCTAAGAAAGTGAGCAATTATATGGAGTTGAATCTAGCTAGAAAAAATGTATTGATTATTGGTGGTTCAAAGGGTATTGGACTAGAAATAGCTAAAAGGTTTATAGAAGAAAATGCGAGTGTTTCAATTGTTGGCCGTTCTATAGAGCATTTGAATGAAGCCAAACTGCAGTTAAAAAATGTTACAACCTATCAATCTGATATTACGAATAATTATGAGCGTGAAGGTCTAATCGAAAAATACATATTAGATCATGATCATATCGATATATTGATAAATAATGCAGGGGGAAGTAATGGCTCTAGTATATTAGAAACGCCCATGGAGAATTTCTATGAAGCATTTGAATTAAATTATTTTTCAATCGTACATCTTAGCAAGTTGGTCCTTAAACATATGAAAAAACAAGGAAGAGGCAATATTATTAACATTTCTTCTATTTATGGTAGGGAAAGTGGAGGCAAGGCAACCTACAATAATGCAAAAGCAGCATTAATTAGTTTCACGAAAGCGTTATCAAGCGAAGTCATTAAATACGGTATAAGAGTTAATAGCATTGCACCTGGTAGTGTTTATCATGAAAGTGGCGTTTGGGGAAGGTTAACAAGAGAAAATCCTTATAAAATTGAAGAATTTGTAAAGAATGATATTCCAGCGGGTCGCTTTGGTAAACCAGAAGAAATTGCAGATGTAGTCGCTTATTTATCGTCTGAAAAAGCTTCTTGGATTGTTGGTGCAACCATTAATGTAGACGGTGGACAATCTAAAATGAATTTTTAATCCAGTAGAAATGGACAATTATTTTCAAATCAATTGAACTAATTTTGTGAAAAGTAGGAGGCTTATACTATGAAAAATAAAAATATACTAAAAAAATTAATGTTATCAATGATGGCGTTGTCGTTAATATTTTTAGCAGCTTGTTCAAGCAACAGTGGAAAAGAATCAGCATCAAATGGTAAAGCAATTACGATAAAAATGGCAAACCAAGTTGATGCAAATAACTTTTTAAATTTAGGATACGAGAATTTTAAAGATACCATTGAAGAGAAAAGCAATGGTGATGTAAACGTCGAAATTTATAATGGTGGTACTTTAACAACTTCTGATGAAACAACAGCGGAATTATTACAAAACGGTACAATTCAACTGTCAACAACATCAGCATACGGTATTGCGAATTCAATTGGTGCAAATGCTTTTAATATTTTTGATGTACCATTTTTATTTGATAGCCGTGAACAATTTTACACTTTCCTAGAGGGAGAATATGGTGACTTATTAAAGAAAGAAGTTGCCGATAAATCAAATATGTATCTGCTTGGATTCATTGATTTAGGTTACTATAGCATTTTAAATGGTAAAACATCTGTTAAGGAACCAGCAGATTTAAAGGGTTTGAAGATTAGAAGCTCATCTGCAAATTTACATTTAAGTACTTTGAAGTCAATGAAAGCAAACCCAACACCAATGGCTTATAGTGAAGTGTTTACAGGGTTACAGCAAGGTACAATCGATGGTGTATCTACAACAACACCTTTAATTTACGGAGATCGCTTTTATGAAGTAAATAACCATTTTACAGCGACAAATCACATTTTATTATTACATGGTGTGCTAGTAAATAAGGATTTCTATGATGGTTTAAGTGAAGATATGAAAAAAACGTTAGATGAATCAGTAGCTTCATATACAAATTACGCAATAGACCTTGTAACGAAAGCTGAAAAAGATGCCATCGAAGGCTTAAAAGATAAAGGTGTAGATGTAGTTGAATTATCTGAAGAAGAGAGAAAGAAATTTAACGAAGCAACATCAAATGTTGCCAAAGACAACATGGATGCAATTGGTCAGGAAAATTATGATTTAGCTATTAAATTACTAGGGGAATTGAAATAATTTCCTGAGAAATAAAATTCAACATATTGCCCTTGTAATGAAACATATTGAAATTACAAGGGCACAAAGGGAGGGGACAAGCAATGGAGAAGCCTATGAAGAAACCAATTGAAGCTTATGCTAGCTTTGCAATTCTATTAATTATGACATTAGTCATGTTTGCAGCTGTGGTTTCAAGATATGTTTTTAACTCCTCAATTGTTTGGGCAGAAGAACTATCAAGATATTTGTTTGTTTGGTTTGTTTTTATTAGTGCAAGCTATGCTGTCATTACGAAAGCACATATTAGAGTAGAAGCATTGAATATGATTATCCCCAAAAAAATTCGGCCATATGTGAACTTGATAGGTAGTTTTATATGGATGCTGTTCAGTTTATATATTTCGTATCTAGGCTTTCAATATGCATTTAATTTATATAAACAAAGCGCAACTTCAGCAGCACTTAATTTACCAATGGGGGTGGTCTATTTAGGGATTCCAATTGGGTATTTTTTAATGGCTATAAGAATTTTTGTAGTGGAGATATTAGATATTTTTGTAAAGAGAAAAGAGGGTGAGAAATAATGTTAGGGGCCATTGGAATTCTCACAATTGTATTTATTCTATGTCTATTAATAAATATCCCAATTGCAATTGCTTTAGCTATTTCTGCGTTAACTGTTGTTTTAATTGAAGGAACAATACCTATTTCATTTCTCATTCAAGCGACATTTACATCGAATGATTCGTTCTCATTATTAGCTGTACCATTTTTCATCTTAGCTGGTGAATTAATGAGTACAGGGGGGATTTCTAGAAGACTTATTGATTTCTTCAAATCAATGGTGGGCTCCTGGACAGGAAGCTTAGGTTTAATTACAATACTTGCAAGTTTGATTTTTGCAGCAATCTCTGGATCAGGTGCAGCAACGGTCGCTAGTATCGGCGGAATTATGATACCACACATGATTAACAGTGGTTATAAGAAACCATACGCCGCAGCATTAACAGCAAGTGCAGGTGCCCTCGGTCCTATCATACCACCAAGTATTGTCTTTATTTTCTACGGGATCATGGCAGGGGTATCAATTAGTGACTTATTTATCGCTGGTATTGTCCCGGGTTTATTAATTGCAGTAATATTAATCATCATTAACTATATTGTATGTAAAAAAGAAGGCTATGTGGACCAACAACCAGAGGAAGAAAAAATAGGTTTTTGGCGATCATTAAATGAAGCAAAGTTTGGATTATTAGCCCCTATTATTATTTTAGGTGGGATTTATGGTGGTATTGTAACGCCTACGGAAGCAGCGGTAGTAGCTGTTGTTTATAGCTTAATCGTAAGTATATTCATTTATAAAGAATTACGATTCAGTGATTTAATGGATGTATTTTTAAAAGCTGCCGTTACATCTGGTTCTGTCATGATTTTCGTTGGTACCGCAACGTTCTTCGGTAAAATTTTAACATTAGAGCAAGTACCACAATATATAGCTAATGGTATTTCAGACTTTACAACAAATCCGATTATCGTTTTAGTGTTAATTAACCTTTTCTTATTAGTTGTAGGAATGTTTATTGAAACTGTTGCAGCGTTATTAATATTTGTACCATTACTATTACCAATCGTTATACCTTTAGGAGTAGATCCATTACATTTTGGAATGATTGTATGCTTTAACCTGACGTTAGGCTTATTAACACCACCATTAGGATTAAATCTGTTTATTGGCGCAAAAGTGGCAAATATACGTTTTGAAGAAACCTTTAAACATTTAACGCCTATTTTAGTTGCGTTACTAATATTACTGGGCGTCATTACATTTGTGCCTCAACTAACATTATTTTTACCAGAGTTACTATCTAGTAAGTAATGATATTAAAATGAAATAAAGATGACCTCCACTATTCAAAGGTAGGAGGTCATTTTTTATTATGAATGGTTCTCTATTTTATACTTTTGTAGTTTTCTTACAAGTGTGGATTGATCTATTTTTAATGCAATTGCTGCTTTTCTTATACTAGGATAAATTTTAATTGCTTCTCGAATAATACTTTCCTCAAACGATTCAACTTGATCCTTTAACGGTAAATGATGAGTAATTAATGTATTGCTATTTGATACTTGAATACTATCGCTATTTAAGTTTAATTCTCTTTGTAAATCATCCATCGTAATCTCTGAATGTTGACTCATTAAAACAACTCGCTCTACGATGTTCTGTAACTCTCTGACATTCCCTGGCCATTTATAGTTGGCAAACGTTTCAAGCACTTCAGATGAAAAAGAACGGTTTAATCCATATTTAATATTTAAATTATTCGTAAAATGATAAATAAGAGGAATGATATCCTCTACTCTTTGCTCAAGCGGCGGAATTTTGATTGGGATAATATTAAGTCGATAGTATAAATCCTCTCTAAATTTCGTCTCTTCAATCATATCCGATAAATTCCTGTTTGTTGCTGCAATTACACGGACGTCTACTTGAATGGGTGTTGTACCGCCTATGCGCACAACTTCCCGTTCTTGAAGTATTCGTAAGAGTTTTACTTGAAGCTGGAGTGGCATTTCTCCAATTTCATCTAAAAAGATTGTCCCATTATTAGCGGCCTCAAATAATCCAGCCTTGCCTTTTTTTGTGGCACCAGTAAAAGAACCTGATTCATATCCAAATAATTCTGATTCAAGAAGAGATTCAGGGATTGCTCCACAATTAATTTTAATCAATGGTCCATCCTTGCGAATACTATTTCGGTGTATTAAATCAACTATTTTTTCTTTTCCTACACCAGATGGCCCTTGAATTAGTACGCCTGAATCAATTTGAGCAACTCTTAAAGCCCGGTCGATGACATCTTTCATTTGTGTAGAATGTGCAATAATTGAATATTTCGGATCACTAATCCCTTTTAATTGTTGCAGCTCTTCATGGATTCTTTGATTTTTAATTTCTAATTGTTGAATTTCTGTCTCTAAATTATTTAGTTGGGTTAGGTCACGAACATTATTCACAATTTTTATGATTTCCCCTTGCTTGTTTCTAATTGGAACGGCTGAAACTAAAACACTTTTCCCTGTTTTAATCTTCTGACTTATTGTAATAGCACGATTCCCCTTGATAGCCTTCAATGATGCAGAAACATCAATAATTCCTTTGTCTACTAAGGATTGTAGGTTTTTTCCTATACAAAATTCAGTTGAAAGCTCTGTAATTCTTTCATAGGCAGGATTCTGATACATAATCTTCCCTTTGGCATCAGAAATAACAATGCCGTCGAATGATGAATTAATAACTTCATCAAGTTCTTTTTTTAAATTATCCAATTTATCAATTTCCTGATTTAAGCTAACGGATTCTGTTAGAGGTAATAAAAAAATTGTTAGCTTAGAAAAATCCTCAACATTGTTTAAAACATTTATTTCCAAGTTCGAATTCAACATACAAAAATACGTATAACCATTAGAAACTTGTTTTTTTATATCATCAAAAAATTTTTCATAAGTCTTGGCAGTTTCATTACATACTAGAACATCTCTATTTTGATCCCACTCTATAACCCCAAGTAATTTTAATTGATTGTAAAACATTCATACTCCCCCTTAAGTAGACATGATGTAATAATTCATCACTTGGGCACAATTATACATCATTTTTTCTCCAGTTCGATGAGAAAATACTGGGTTTTTGCATCAATAAAAGTTGGCATGCTTTTTGCATTAATAATTAATGTAAATATTTTTAGGAGGTTCTAAATATGTCAAATGAATTATTATTTCAAGAATTAGGCTTAGACAATCAGGATTTAAAGAAAATGTTGTATGACATGATTCTCATCAGAAAGTTCGAAGAGACACTGAAACAACTATATCAACAAGGTAAAATTCATGGAACTATGCATCTATGTATTGGTCAGGAAGCCACAGCAGTAGGTGCTTGTTTCCCACTAAATAATGAAGATAAGATTACAAGCACACATCGTGGTCATGGACACAGTATTGCTAAAGGAACAGATGTTAAAAAGATGGTCGCAGAGCTACTTGGAAAGGTAACAGGTCATTGCAAGGGTAAAGGGGGTTCAATGCATATTGCTGATATGACAATTGGTAATCTAGGCGCAAATGGCATTGTAGCGGCTGGTCTACCACTTGGTGTCGGCGCAGCTTTAACATCTAAAATGAAGGAATTAGGCTATGTAGTACTTTGCTTCTTTGGAGATGGTGCAACAAATGAAGGGGCGTTCCACGAATCTTTGAATCTTGCTTCAATATGGAAGCTTCCAGTAATTTTCTTCTGTGAAAATAATTTATATGGAATGTCAGGCTCTATTAAAGAAATGACAAATATAGAGTCCATTGCTGTCAGAGGATCAAGCTACGGAATCCCAAGCGAAACCATTAATGGTAATAACATTTTAGAGGTTATTAAAGCAACACAAGATGCAGTTGAACGTGCGAAACAGGGGAAGGGTCCTACTTTAATTGAAGCAGAAACTTATCGATGGGAAGGGCATTCAAGAAGTGATGCTCGAAAATATAGAACACGCGAAGAGGAGAAGGAGTGGAAGAAAGCAAAGGATCCAATCGAAGCTTTTAAGGAAATTCTAATTTTAAATAATGTCATAAATGAAAACGAATTCATAGAGTTAAACGAAAAAGCTCAAAACCAGATGGAAGAAGCGGTTGAATATGCTGAAAATAGTGATGATCCAAGTTTAGATACTTTAATGACAGATATTTACGCCTAGGGAAAAGGAGAAATCAAGATGAGAGAAATTAGTTATTCAGAAGCTATTAAAGAAGCAATGACTCAAGTAATGCGTGAAGATAATGATGTATTTATTATGGGGGAAGACATCGGAGTATATGGTGGTGCATTTGGTGTCACAAGTGGAATGATTGATGAATTTGGACCTGAACGAGTTCGCATTACTCCTATTTCAGAAGCAGCAATTAGTGGCTGTGCGGTTGGATCAGCAATGACAGGAATGCGTCCAATTTTAGAAATTCAATTTTCGGATTTTGTTGTAATTGCTATGGATAATATTGTAAACCAAGCGGCCAAAATGCGTTATATGTTTGGAGGAAAAGCAAAAGTTCCAATGGTAGTTAGATTACCAGCTGGCTCCGGTGCAGGATTTGCAGCACAACATTCACAGAGCTTAGAAGCTTGGATGACACATATACCAGGCTTAAAAGTTGTACAACCTTCTAATGCATACGATGCTAAGGGCTTACTAAAAGCTGCAATCAAAGATGACAATCCAGTTCTATTCTATGAGCATAAGATGCTTTATAACCAAAAAGGAGATGTTCCTGAAGAATCTTATGAAATTCCTCTTGGTGTGGCAGATATTAAACGAGAGGGGAAGGACATTACTATTATTGCCACAGGTATGATGGTAAATCATGCGGTAGAGGCTGCACAACAGCTAGAACAAGAGGGAATTGATGTGGAGGTAATTGACCCACGGACACTTGTTCCGTTAGATGAAAAAGCGATTTTGGAATCTGTAAAGAAAACTGGAAGAGTACTAGTCGTATATGAGGCAGTGAAAAGAGGCGGATTTGGTACAGAAATTGTTAGTTTAATCGCAGAGAGTGATGCCTTTGATTACTTAGATGCACCGATTTTACGATTAGGTGGAGTAGAGGCACCAATACCATACAACCCAAAACTTGAAAAGGCTGCAATCCCTCAAGTATCAGATATTTATCAAAAATGTTTGGAATTAATGAACAAATAGAGGTGAACTAAAATGGCAAGAGAAGTGGTAATGCCCAAATTAGGAGCAACGATGGAGGAGGGCATCATTGTTAGTTGGCTAGTAAATGATGGTGAGTTTATCGAGGAAGGTGATCCCATTGCTGAAATTCAAACAGATAAAATTGTTCTAGAAGTAGAAGCTGAATCTTCAGGACATCTATTAAAAAAATTATATGATGCAGGTAGTACAGTAAAAGTACATGAAGTTATTGCCTATATGGGTGAAGAAAATGAGGCAATAGAGCAAATTGAAAACTTCTCAGAATCTAAAGATAATAAATTGGAAGAAGTCAATGAGGAAGAAAAAGTGCGAAAAACACCTGCTGCCAACAAGCTTGCAAAAGACAATGGGGTTGACCTTTCCCTTGTACCTGGAACAGGTCCGAACAGTCGCGTACAAAAACAGGATGTTGAAAATTACTTACAACAAGATACATCTAAAATCACGCCATTGGCACAAAAGATGGTTAAAGATCTAAAGATAGATGATAAAGATTTAATTGGCTCAGGACAGCACGGTAAAATAACGAAAAAGGATGTCTTGTCTGCTGTTACTAAGACAACATCAACACAAGAGAGAGAATCTTCACAGCTGAAAAAAGTACCGTTAAAAGGCATGAGAAAAGTCATTGCAGAGCGAATGAGCGAAAGCTATTACACTGCACCACATGTAACATTGACAACAGAGATCAATATGACGGAATGTGTAATTCTGCGTAAGCAATTACTACCTGTCATTGAGAAAGAAACAGGATATCGATTATCCTATAACGATTTAATTGTTAAAGCAGTTGCACATACATTATCTAAAAACAAAGCATTAAATATTTCATTACAGAATAACGAAATTTATTTTTATGAAGAGGTCAATATTGGATTTGCTGTTTCCCTAGATGAAGGTTTAGTAGTACCGGTAATTGAAAATACAGATCAAATAGGCTTAGCGGAGATTGTAAAAAGAAGTAAGGAAATAGTTGCAAACATAAAGAATGGAAAACTAAGTCCAGAGTATTTTGAAAATGGTACTTTTACGATTAGTAATCTAGGTATGTATGCTGTTGATTCATTTACACCGATTATTAATCAGCCACAGTCAGCGATTTTAGGTGTAGGAAGAATTGTGGAAAAGCCAGTTGTAAAAAATGGCGAGGTAGTTATAAATTCAATGATGCAATTATCATTATCGTTTGATCATCGAGTAATTGACGGAGCACCGGCTGCTCAGTTTATGACAGACTTGAAAGAAAATCTAGAAAATCCATTTAGAATGCTTGTTTAAGTTGAGGTGAGGATATGACAACATTTGATGTAATCATAATTGGCGGAGGCCCTGGCGGATATGTTGCTGCGTTGAGGGGAGCTAGTGAAGGACTAAGGGTTGCGCTTATAGAGGCCGAGCAGCTTGGTGGAACTTGCCTGAATCAAGGCTGTATCCCATCAAAAACCTATCTAAAAAATGCAGAAATACTAGAGGAAATTGAGCAAGGAAAGCAACGTGGGATTTTAGTAAAAGATGTTGATTTTTCGATGGAGGGTATGGTTTCCTACAAAAATTCCGTTCTCAATAATTTAAGAATGGGTATTCAATCTTTATTAAAAGCTAGAAAAATAGAAGTATTTAATGGATTAGGATTAATAAAAAATTCTCAAGAGGTTGAAGTCATTTCAAATAATGAAAAGACTACTCTTTCAACAAAAAATATTATTATTGCAACAGGAAGCCGTCCACTTATTCCGAAAGTAGATGGCTTAGAGAATGTGCAATATCATACAACAGATACAATTTTTGATCTTAAAACATTACCGAAATCTATGACGATTGTTGGTGGTGGGGTAATAGGCGTAGAGCTAGCAGATGTATTTAGCAGTTTAGGATCGAAAGTGACTATTATTGAATATAGCAACAGAATTATTGCTATGGAGGATGAGGAAGCCTCAAAAGCTTTACACAAAAAGCTTCACGACAAAGGAATTAATATTTTAACAAACCACCTTGTGACAAGTGTAAGTGAAGAAAATGGATGTAAGATGCTAGTGGTTGAGAAGAAATCGGGCGAGAAAGATGTCATTTCTTCAGAAGAGCTACTTATCGCAGTAGGGCGGACACCTAACAATTCGGCGACCAAGCACATAGATCTAGCATATAATGGAGCATTTATTAAAGTTAATGACTATTTACAAACAAATATTTCAAGTATTTATGCTGTCGGAGATGTAATAGGTGGATACCAGCTTGCTCACGTTGCAAGTGCAGAAGGGTTAACTGTTATTGAGAATATTTTAGGCAATCAAAAGAAAATGGATTATTCTATCGTGCCACGATGCATTTATACAAATTTACAAATTGCAAGTATTGGCCAATCAGAAAATGACTTGAAAAGTAAGGGTGTTGATTACACAGTTACTAAATATAATCTTTTTGGAAATGGAAAAGCTCAGACTTTAGGAAAAAAAGATGGCTTTGTCAAAGTATTTACAGATTCTAAATATGGTGAAATTTATGGTATGTGTATGGTAGGTCCATATGTAACAGAATTAATTGGACAAGGGTCGGCATATATGAGTCTGGAAGGTACCGTGTATGAAATGGCTGAGATGATTCAACCTCATCCTTCTCTGTCTGAAATATTTATGGAAGTAGCTAATTTAAGTATTGGTAAAGGGGTTCATTAACATGATAGACATCACTGAACTTTTTAATCTAAAAGGAAAAAAAATAATTGTAACTGGTGGGGCTCAGGGAATTGGACACGAATTTGTTAAGGCCTTTAAGCAGGCTGGAGCTGAAATTGTTGTTTTAGATATTTCTGATAAAGTAACGTCACTGAACTCTTTGAATGTTGGCTATATTAAGTGTGACTTAATGGAAGTCGAGAAAATAAAACTATATTTTAAACAAGCTTTAGAGCTATTAGATGGAAAAGTAGATGTTCTTATCAACTGCGCGGGCATTATTAAACGTAGTCCAGCGGTGGATGTACCATTAGATACATGGCAAAAAATATTTAACTTAAATGTCCTATCTTTATTTGAATTAAGTCGATTAGCTGCAGTCGAAATGAAGAAATTTGGACAAGGTAAAATTATTAATCTAAGCTCCATCGTATCCATTGTTGGGGCGTACAATTCTTCACCTTATTCAGCAAGTAAGGGAGCAGTACTACAATTAACAAAATCATTATCTAATGAATGGGCTCAATATGGGATTCAAGTAAATGCCATTGCCCCAGGGTATATTTTAACAGATATGAATTCCGATATTTTACAGGATCCAGTACGTAAAAAAGAATTTGAGGATCGCATTCCATCTAAAAAATGGGGTGATCCTCAAGATATTGTAGGGACGGCAATGTTTTTGGCTACCAAAGCATCTGATTATGTTACAGGTATTTTAATCCCAGTCGATGGAGGTGTTTTATCACGATGAGAAAAAATTTATATATTGATGGACAATGGAGAGAAAGTGAAATATATAGCGAATTAAAGTCACCTTATTCACAACAAACAATTGCAAATATCGCCCAGGCTTCAACTGAGCAGGTGGAAGAGGCAATCGATGCAGCGCAGGAAGCATTTAAAGTAATGAGAAACCTAACAGCGTATGAGCGCTCAAATATATTAGAACAGTTGGTAAATCTGTTAATTGCTAATAAAGAAAAAGCTGCAGAGATTATTTCATTAGAATCTGCGAAGCCTTTGAAATTTGCAATAGGCGAAGTAGAACGAACAATAGAAACCTATAAATTCGCGGCAGAAGAGGCAAAACGAATTTACGGTGAAGTTCTACCAATCGATGCTGCCAAAAATGGCGTGAATAAAATCGGATTAACAATTCGTGAACCATTAGGAGTGGTGGCAGCTATTACGCCTTTTAATTTCCCGATGAATTTAGTCGCACATAAATTAGGTCCAGCAATTGCAGCAGGTAATACAGTTGTTCTAAAACCAGCTTCCCAAACACCGTTATCATCCATATTTTTAGCGGAATTATTAAGTCAAACAGATTTACCTAAAGGCGCATTTAATTTGATAACTGGAAGTGGAAGAACAGTTGGAGATGTATTGGTAGAAAGTGAAAAAGTAAAGATGGTTACGTTTACGGGAAGTCCAGGTGTTGGATTAGGTATAAAACAACGTGCTGGACTGAAGAAAGTCTCCCTAGAACTAGGATCGAATGCAGGATTAATCATCGATCAACTTACCGATATTGATGTAATAACTGATAAATGTGTGGTTGGGGCATTTTCAAATCAAGGACAAATTTGCATTTCATTACAACGAATTTATGTGCATGAAAGTGTAGCAGAAGAATTTTTGCAAAAGTTTAAAGAAAAGGCTGAGAAATTGATATTGGGCGATCCGCTGAATATAACAACAGATATTTCGACGCTAATTAGTTTAGAGGACAATCATCGAGCCCTAAGCTGGATTGATGAGGCAATAGCAGACGGAGCAAAATTAATTAGTGGGGGCCAAGTAGAAGCAAATATTTTAAAACCTACTATTTTAGCTGAAGTACCTTCGACATCAAAAGTATCATGCCAAGAGGTCTTTGCGCCAATCGTGACAGTAAATAAAATTAGTGCTGTTCAAGAAGCTATTGATGCAATAAATGATTCTAGGTTTGGATTACAAGCTGGTATTTTTACAAATGATATTAAAAACGCTTCAAAAGCCATGCATCTATTAGAAGTAGGTGGAGTAGTTATTAATGATATTCCAACATTTAGGGTAGACCATATGCCGTATGGAGGTGTGAAAGAAAGTGGTAACTGTCGCGAGGGTGTAAAATATGCTATAGAAGAAATGACAGAGTTAAAGCTAGTTATTTGGAATCAATAACAATAGAGAGGGTGATACTTATTCAAGTCTATGGTATTTTGGGAAACCCCTTAGAGCACTCACTTTCGCCTTTACTGCAAAATGAAACCTATAAAGAGAATAATATTCAAGCCTCGTTTCAAAAATTTGAAGTGGAGGATGATGGATTAAAAAATTTTATGATGCATTTAAAATCCAGTCATGAAGGTGGATTAATTGTTACAATTCCCTATAAGGAGAAGGTGCTTCCATATATAGATGAATTAGATTTAACTGCTAAAAATACTGGTGTTGTTAATATTATTCAAGCAGTGAATGGTAAGCTTATTGGATATAATTTTGATGGTCAAGCGTGGCTAGCAGGACTTTTACAAGAGTTTAGCCTATCAAATTTGAATGGAATGAAAATTCTTTTGATAGGATTTGGAGGAGTAGCTAAATCCATCTACTTTGAGCTCCTGCAATTTGAAGATGTTGAAATTGATATAACAAACCGAACTGTAGATAAGGTAAAGAATACGATAGATAGGCCGAATGTTAGGGTCTTATCTTATGAAGAAGCTGAACAGCAAACACTTAAATATGACGTTATCGTTCAAACTACCCCTATAGGTATGTGGCCACATACGGATGCCATGCCTCTAAATATTGTACAGCTAAAAGAAAATGCGATTGTTTCGGATGTCATTTATAATCCTCAATATACAGCATTTCTTAAGCAAGCTAAAAATTTAGGTGCCCGTATACAAAATGGTATGACCATGCTAGTTATGCAAAATCACAAGGCAATAAAAATGTGGTTTCAGAAAGATGTAAATTACAAGCAGATGGAAAATTTAACGAAAAAATAATGACTATCATTAAAAAAATCCCCCTTTAAATATATCAAAAGGTGAAGAAGAGCTTAGCGGTTCTCTTCACCTTTCATTGTGTTCTATAATTCTTTTCGTTTAGAGGATGAGGGGATATTTAATTCATCTCGGTATTTAGCGATAGTTCTTCTAGATAACTCAACTTCTTCTTGACTGCAAACGAGTTCCAGTATTTTGTTGTCGGATAATGGCTTTTTCTTATTTTCATTTTTCACAAGTTCAAGAATTTGTGTTTTTATTTTTTCCTTAGAGATATCTTCCCCAGAATAAGTCGTTACCTTAGATGAAAATAAATTCTTCATTAAGAAAGTTCCCCAAGGTGCCTGAATATATTTGTTCATCGTTGCTCTACTAACAGTAGATTCATGACGATCAATAGCTACGGATATATCCTTAAGAGTCATTGGTTTTATAAAGTGTAGTCCTTTTTTTAGGGCTTCCAATTGTTCTCGTATTAGATACTCCATTATAGCAATCATTGTCTCTCTTCGTTGTTCAAGAGATTGAGATAACCAATTGTAATCCTTCTCCCACTTATTCATTTGTTTTTGTTCTTCTGCGGATAAGTACATCGACTCTATTTTTGTCATAGTAATAGAAGGAGAGAACCAGTTACTTAAAGCGTAAGTAATGAAATCATCTTTAATGTCAATTATTATATCTGGACGAATAACTTCAGACATACTAGAATAATCGGGTTTAAAAGGCTTTGGGTTTAATGATTTTATAATATTTATAGTATATTTCAGTTCTTCTTCATCTATCTGTAAACATTTTTTTATATCATTCCATTTACGATCCGCTAATTTTTCTAAGTGATGTTGGATAATTTCTTTTGCAAATAATTCATCAGGATAGAAAGCCTCTAGTTGTAACAGTAAGCAATGCTTTAAGTTTGCAGCTCCCACTCCTACATAATCTAAATTTTTCAGAAGCTGTAAAGCGTGCTTATATTGTGACTGCGAAAATAACTGAGTCGCATTTGGTAAATAACCAAACTCATTTAAATTCAGAATAAGCTGTTGAAGAAGCTGATAATCTTCAGATGAATGATAAGTTAAACGAATTTCACTTAAAAGGTGATCTACATTTGATATCCTGTACTCCGCATTGTTTTCGGATAGATTCATATATTTGTTTGTATGATAACCTTCCTTAAAGTGAAAGCCATCTTTCACTTCAATTAAGGGATTTGAAAGTGATTGTTCTATAAGAAATGTTTCGAGCTCATCTGAAGGCATTTGTAAAAGCTCTATTGCTTGTCTCAATTGTTTTGTCATAGCTAGTTTTAAATCTAATTTTTGATTCACTTCTAAACGCATTGAACTCACCTCTTACATTCCATTATAATATTTATCTTAAATTAAATCAGAATATTTCTAATGGTATTTATATTAAGAAAGGTATAAATAATAATAATTTTTAGTAGTTTATATGATATAAATACGTTGTGCAAGTGAATAATGAACCAATGAGATAATGAGAAATTCATGAATTACCTTAGATATTTTCTGGGCAATAAAAAAAGGACTTCATTTTATGAAATCCTAAAAAATTTTTTTCATTAGTTGATTAACTTCACTCAAAACCTTAGCCATATCCGTAAGTTTTTCTTGGGAGAACTTCAAAAATAAATTTTGAACCTTGGTTTCACCATTAAATGTTAAAACTATTTTTACAACACGTCGGTCTCCATTTTCTCTAATGCGCTGTACTAATTCTAATTTTTCTAGCTTATCGCACATTGATGTAACTGCACCAGGAGTCACACTAAAGAAATCAGCAATTTCGGTTGCTTTCATACCCTCATTTATTTTTAACTGGAGTAAAAGAATTAGTTGATTTTGAGATAATGATTCCCCTTCAGATAGGAGGTTGACAAACATTTTCGATTTTTGCTGTATTTCCAGCATTTCTCGCATAATGACTTCTACATAAGGTAATTGGTCTTTTTTTGACATAGTATCACAGCCTGTTAAAATATTTAATAGCTAAATTATATAGCAAGTATATAATATGTGCTACATATCTTCTGAAGTGTTTACTTAAGCTTTAATCTTTATTTGTTGTTTTGTAAAAAAAGTTTCTAAAAAAATGTAAACGAAATTACAGATGAAGAAGAGAATACAAATAATCATATGAAAGTACCAACTACCTAATGCTTTGTAAGTTACTTTATATTCAAAGTAACCATATATTAAAAAGAAAATAATTATGAAACAAAGGATCATAAGGTAAATAACTTTAGATTCCAAGATACGTAACTTATGGGCATATAAAGTCATTAAAAGTGCTATTACAAGGTACAAAGAAGCTGTAGGTAATGCCTCTTTAAAATTAGGCATTCTATTAAATTTTCTGTCTATATTCAGTTCATTCTCTAAAAAATAACTAAAATTAAAATAAATCATTGTAAAAATAAAAATTATATAACGAAGTACTTTCTGTTCTAATTTTTTCAACGTTTCCTCCGACTTACGAAATATTTTTTATAGATTCTATTTATTAATGATCCTAAGTTAAATATTTGCAGCAAAATTTTTTTGGTTATCTATTGAGTTTTAAAGGAAGTAATTTTAATTAATATTAGACGATTTCCTATAATATCCTTTATTTACTTATAAAAATAATGATTACTAATTAATTGTGAGTATAATTTATAAAGTGACTTTTGGTGTAGGAGAATATCGTTTATAAGACGTAAAGATCATGAAGGGTATGGGTAAGCAGAAAAGGTTAAAATAGTAGCAAGCAGAGGACAAATTTAAAGAGTACTGTTTGAAAATAACTAATTCAAAACGTACTCTTATTTTTTAATATTTTATTTTATAAATGTATTGTGCATCCATTCCTCCAATATAGTCAGAAGTAGATTATTTACTACCACCTGTAATAAAGTCTTTAGGGATGTATATAGTCCATGATTATACTGAATAACATTACCTATACTATCGCCATCAGGATTATCAATAAATCTTCACGCTCCAATAAATTATTCTTTCATCTCTGTTTAGATTCTTTTAGGAAGGGTTGTTGAATTGTACATTTTTCTTTTATAAACATAAAAGTACATGCTTAGAGGCCACCACAAGACTACGAAAATTGGGTAGATTGCCCATATTACTCCTGGAGAGGAGACGACATTTACTGTAATGAAAAAGATGCTGATAAGTACTGTAGCGGTAACAGAGAATGCTACAAATGTTTTTCTTTGTGCATGATATAAAGCTAAGGGCCACCACATGACTAAAAATGCTGGATAGATCGCCCAAGGATATGGGTGAGATAAAATAATATTTAATAAGGAATAGTAAATGATGGTAGTTGCACAGCCTATTAGTGCAATTTTTAATGTTTTTGCTTTTTCATCCAAGTACATAAGAATTGGCCACCAGATGATTGGATAAACCGCATAGATAAACCAAAAATGCTCAGGTGAATATAAATAATTTTCAATGATAAGAAATGCAATTATCATAGCACTGCAAATAAGTGAATATGGTTTATACATTTTTTTTAGCATAAAAAATAAAGTAATAGGCCATAGCAAAAGTAATAAACACGGATAAATAAACCATGCTGTCTGTGGTGATGTTGTATAATTGACGATTCCTAAAAATATCATGGTCATTAAACTACCTGCAATGGAAAAATTAATTAAATTTTTCATGTTTTATTCACTCCATTTCTTACGTGACCAAACAAAGTACATTGCAAGTGGCCACCATAAAATAGCGAAAATAGGATAAATCGCCCAGATTGTATGAGGTGTATAGTAAATGTTCATAAAGATAAAAAATGCAATAATTAAGCCACTACCCCAAAGAGAAAATTCCAAATTTAATCTCGACATGTTTCTC
This sequence comes from Lysinibacillus sp. B2A1, assembly GCA_002973635.1. Taxonomy (GTDB): domain Bacteria; phylum Bacillota; class Bacilli; order Bacillales_A; family Planococcaceae; genus Lysinibacillus. The sequence goes on along the minus strand of CP027224.1, from coordinate 5,415,116 downwards.
TTTTCGGGCTCCTTCACATCTAATTCTTGTTTTAAATCCTCAATATCCCCGAATTCCACGATGGCTTTGTTAATGGCATCCTCTTCCTCTTTGCCTTGATCCATTAAGTAGAATACTTTTTCTTCAAGATTTTGAATGATTTCCTGTTTGACCATTTCCGTTTCATGGGTACGAGGAAAGTCCTTAAAAAGCTCATCAATATGATTTTTAATTTTTTTCATTCTAAGCCCTCCATAAATAAGTCGATAATTTCCTTTACTTCCGACCATTCTTTCACTAGCTCATTTAAATAAGCTTTTCCTAATGGGGTAATTCGGTAATATTTTCGTTTGCCACCGTGGGAGACATCTCCAAAGTAGGCTTCAATAATTTCCTTTTTCTCAAGACGTTGAAAAACGGCGTATAAAGTTGCTTCTTTAATTTGAAAACGATTATTTGTGCGGAGACTTATTTCCTGAGAAATTTCATAGCCATAACGATCTTTCTCTAAAATGAGCCTTAAAATAATGGAATCCAAGTGTCCGCGGATGATATCACTTCGAACCATACGTCACCTACTTCAATATATTGCTCTATCTGTCAGAGTAATATTAGCAAATATTACTCTACCTGTCAAAGTAATTTTCGAGTATAAAAAAATCCCCTTAATGTGGGGATTGTTAATTATGAATTTATAATTAGTGATGTTTTTCTTCATTCTCTTTAATTAATTCCCAGCTTTACATATACAGTGCAGCAAGAAAAATTCCTAATGCTTCTTCATAAATGTCGTCAAATTGGCTAATTGGTAGAGGGTTAGTACCACTACCGAGCTCAACGGTGAAGCCCGGTCTGCGCCAATCCTGAATAAACCAATCCTTATAGCCTGCATAGCTTCCAGCTGAATTGATCAGTTCATAGCCACTAACCCGACTAAATTCATTAACCAGTATTTTAAACTCTGGTGGCTCCAAGTTTTCAAAGCCCCAATAAAATACTCAAGAATTTGTTGAAATGCTACCTAGAACGCTTTATAGATATTAACTTATGACAATGTTATTTGTGATGATGAAAAGCCACACATAGTTGAGACTTTATTCGAAAAATTACCTAAAGTGGATTTGAGATATGGTCCAGTTAGGCATGTATCAGGCTTCGATTTAAATATTGAATGTTAAAAAACAGAAGGGGGGTCACTAATACTAGAATTCTGTGTATTATAAAAAAGTTACTAAAATCGCCTATCAAAATCTATTAATGGCGATTATTATTTAATGGATAAAACCTGTCTACCCATGAGAAGATAAGGCAGAAGTAAAGTTAAAGTAGGAGATAGGGGATATATCATAGAAGAAAGTATTTAAACAAATTTTTATATCTCTTAAATAGTAGTAAATTCCAAAACTGAATATATCATAATCTATCACCGTATTAGTTTTAAAGGGTTTTGAGGAATACCAAAACTTTTGAGTAACATCTCAATCTAAAAGTGCGAAATTGCCATCCCAAGGATTAAATATATATGTCCCTTCATTCGTATATATATAATAAAGTCCATTTGAAGCTTTATAATCTTTGGGTTTGTTTATTTTATTACCTGTTTGATTCTCTATAATTTGAGTTGCTTCTTGATAAGTATAAGCAGGAATAGACGTAAAAATTAATATACTGCTGATAACTAGAATGATTGGATAACCAAATAATAAAAGATTACTTTTTTTTATTAAAAGTTTACTCTCATTCCCTTGTCGGGATATAGAAAAAATCATAAACAAACCCACGATAATTACAAAGAAACATTGTGACATTACACTTTCAACAAATGCATACTTCATACTTAAAAAAAATAAATAGATACCTAAAAAAGTTTGTATTCCACTCATTAAATATAGGTAACGCTTCGTCATAAATTAATTTCTCCCCCTCAATTTCGAATAATGCAACCTTTTTTGGTATGAGATTTTTTTAAAATGATTGCTTACTATATTTCCCTCTAAAATCTTCATTACGAGGTACATACCGAGTAAGCACTGAATTTATTCACTATAGTCCATGTGGATCACTTCCAGCTACTGAGCCTACTTGATTTAATAATCATACCAGATTCCTCTAATACATCGAATAAACCTCGCTAAAGGTGGCTAGTATGGATCATTTATGAACTGCCCACCCACTTTACTATAATTAGCATGTTCAGTAGAAGTCCCATAATTGTAGAAGAAACCGCTTTGAATTATGGCAAAATTGCAGGAAATTTGTCATAATTCAAAGCTGGCAAGTTGCAAAATGCCGTATTACATTTTTTCAACGTTCTCTTATTATCTGTACCTGAAGGAAAGGGAATCATTAGTCAATTCAAAGCTTTACATATACAATGCAGCAAGAAAAATCCCTAATGCTTCTTCATAAATGTCGTCAAATTGGCTAATTGGTAGAGGGTTAGTACCACTACCGAGCTCAACAGTGAAGCCCGGTCTGCGCCAATCCTGAATAAACCAATCCTTAAAGCCTGCATAGCTTCCAGCTGAATTGATCGGTTCATAGCCACTAACCCGACTAAATTCGTTAACCAGTATTTTAGACTCTGGTGGCTCCAAGTTTTCAAAGCCCCAATAAATTACTCTTCCCTGTGTATGAAACGCAAGAACTCTTGCAAAATCTCGTTTCCTTGTTAAATCAGCCATAGCAACGGCCTCTGGCTCTGATAAAGGCCGTTCCCCGCCATAATCCCTTGGTCCAGGCGTTTTGGGATTACGAGCACTTTCTAGCTCCCATTTTGCAGGGAACTGGTCATTTAAATCAATGCCATGTATATTGGCTTTCCAATCAGAGAAATTGTTGCTCCCATTGTTCCAAGTGATTAATTGATTTCTTAATGCTTCGTCTTCTGGTGGTCCCTGTATGACTAAGTTGACACCATCAGGATTGACCATCGGAACTATGGAAAGGGATGTTTGCTGGTAAAGTGGGAATGTGGAGATCCCTCGAATAGTATATTGATTGGTGAGCGCAAGTAGGTAATCATTTAGAAATGTTAAAATAATGGGAGTTGTAATCCACTCATTTGCATGGAAGGAGCCGTTATAATGAATTCGCTTTATTCCTTTACCAATTAGAATCTCTGGAATTTCATGTCCTAGCACAGAATAGCCGATTGCTGAGCTTTGTAGAAATGGATAGGCATCAATGAGCTTATTTAAATCATTCATCATGATGCTATAGGTGTAACTTTGCTGTCCATTGACTATCCTCCAAGTAATTTGTTGAGGAATACGAATGGTTTGGCCTATTTGAAGGGCATTTGGGTTAAGATCAGGATTAGCAAGTAAAAGGGCTGCTAGAGGAATATTTCTGTTTTGGGCAATTTGCCAAAAAGAATCTCCCTGCCTTATTTGATAGTCGGTAGTAATATAACCCGGAATTCGAATGCGCTGTCCAACCCTTAAAAATTGAGGGTTTATATTTCGATTCGAATCTATAATTAATTGGAGGGGGATTCTAAACACGTCGCTATAACGCCAAAGTGAATCACCAGGTTTTACGAAAATGTCCACATAGATTCTCTCCTTCGTTCAAAATACTTTAATATAGAATGTATATGAAGGACGACACGATTTATTAATAGTGCAAAGCAAAATTCACATCATTTTTATGATAAAGAATTTCCCATATACTACAAACCCCTTTTGTCCAACATGATAACATTATATGAAGAAGGAGCAAAAAAGAGGGGAATCTTTGTTATTTTTAATAATACAATTATACTGTTAATAGATTAATATGACAGGTAAAGGTAGGAAAACAAATGCTCAATAAATTAAAGCTAGGTATACGAACTAAAATTACATTAGGTTATATCGTTATCATACTTTGTTTACTTGCATCAGTAATCATCTTAAATAATCAAATTACTGCTTTACAAAAAGAAAGAAATTTTATTATAAAATACGATTCTCAAGTTCAGGAGCTAACCAATCGAATAGAAAAATACATTTTGGATATGGAATCAAGTCAACGGGGATTTATCATTACTGGGGATGAGAGCTACTTAGAGCCTTATAATAGTGCTGCTGAGAACTGGAAAATTGATTTTAATGATCTCCATCAGCTGTTAGATAATAAACCAAAGCAACAAGAGAAGCTTAAGGAAATAGAAGTAACGATAGAGCATTGGATTGCAACGACTGGTAATCCAACACTGTTGATGAAAAAGGAAAATAACACTGCTGCATTAAAGGAATTTTTCAAGGTCGATGTTGGTCGTAAAGATATGGAAACTATGCGTAAGCAATTTGCTGCTTTTAGATTAGCTGAAAATGCGTTTACTCAAACTAAGGCAAATCAGTTAGACAAGCGAAATAGCAATATAACGAGTGCTTTATTTGGGCTATTGGTACTTGTTTCTGGGATCGCTATTGTAATCGCTAGTGGAATCTCTCGCTCAATTGTGAAAACAATAACAGAGGTTACTGAAACGATTAAAGAAATTGCAGCTTCTAAAAGCAATCAAAAGGGCAGAATTTATGTGAAAACAAATGATGAAATAAATACCCTTGCTGATGCCACAAATGAGCTATTAGATTCGATTGAAAAAAGAGAATGGCTACAGTCAAATATTGCAGACATTGTAACCAAATATCAAGGCATCTCTGTCATAACAAAATTAGCTGAAACCTTTCTGTCTGAAATGGCACAAAAGACACAATCTTCCCTTGGCGCATTTTATGTTCGTGAAACTACAGAAGATGATAGTCAATTTGTAAAAAAAGCAGCCTTTGCTGATACAAGCACTGGTATAGGAAAGGATAGCTTTAAACTTGGGCAGGGCTTAATTGGGCAATGTGCCTTGGAAAAAAGGATTTTAATCTACAAGGATATTCCAGATGAATTTCGTTTAATCGGTACAGGCTTAGGAGAAGTACCACCTAAAAGTATTCTTCTAATACCCATTATATTTGAGGAGGATGTAATAGCAGTGGTGGAACTTGCCACTATGACAGACTTCAGTAAGCTTCAACTGGAATTAGTCAAACAAGTGGCCGAAACGTTTGGCTTAACAGTAAATAGTGTCGTAGGACGTATGGAAATTGTACGCTTGCTAAATGAATCCAGAGCGATGACAGAGGAATTACAAGTACAATCGGAAGAGCTACAGACACAATCTGAAGAATTACAAATGCAAACAGAAGAGCTGACGATGATTAATGAACAGTTGGAAGAAAGAACAAAGGAGGCAGAGTCCAAATCGAGAGAGCTATCAAAAGCGAAAAAGGAGTTAGAGAAAAGTGCGGAACAGCTGTTACTTAATTCCAATTATAAATCAGAGTTCTTAGCCAATATGTCACATGAATTGCGAACACCACTAAATAGTATCTTAATATTATCTGAAATGCTGGCAGAAAATAGCCAAAATAACTTAACGGAAGAGGAAGCTGAATTTGCGAAGGTTATCCATTCCTCCGGTGAGGATTTACTTGTGCTCATAAATGATATTTTAGATTTATCAAAAGTAGAGGCAGGAAAGCTGGACATAATGTTTGACGAAGTAAATATGAGTGAGATTCCGGTACAAATCGAGCAGACATTTGCACCTGTGGCAATGAAAAAGCATTTACAGTTCCATATCTCAAAAGCAGAAAATGTAGTAGATGTTTTCTATACGGATGAAAAGAGATTTCAGCAAATCCTAAAAAATTTATTATCCAATGCTTTCAAATTTACTGAGCGAGGTTCCGTAACACTGGATATCCAACAGTTAACAGAGGAGCAGTTGACAAATAATATGCAGAATGTTAGTGCTGATTGGTTAGAGATTACAGTTTCAGATACTGGTATAGGTATTCCAAAGGACAAGCATCAACTAATATTTGAGTCGTTCCAGCAGGCAGATGGGGCAACTGTACGGAAATATGGCGGTACAGGTCTTGGTCTATCAATTTGTAAAGAATTTGCCAAACTACTTGGCGGCTGGGTTTCTTTACAAAGTGAAGAGGGGCATGGTAGTAGCTTCACACTGATAATTCCAAGCCTGCCTAATGGAATCCAGGAGGAGCAATGCCTTGAATTGGCTATTCATGAGGTAGGAGCTGCAACAGAGGTACATGAGGCTGCAAATGAGTTACCTGAAGCCACAGAAATCGCAGAGGTAGAGGTATTTCAAGGGAAAACTGTTTTAATTGTGGATGATGATTACCGTAATATCTATGCATTAAAAACAGCGCTTGAAAAAAGAGGCATGAATATCTTAGTCGCCAAAGATGGGATAGAGTGCTTAGATATCATGCAAGATACTCAGGAAGTAGATCTTATTCTTATGGATATTATGATGCCAAATATGGATGGCTACGAAACGATGTCTATTATTAGACAACAGATGAAGCTGAAGGATTTACCGATTATTGCTTTAACGGCGAAGGCCATGAAAAATGATCGTGATAAATCATTAGAGGCAGGAGCTTCAGATTATATAAGTAAGCCACTTAATTTAGATCAGCTTGTATCCGTATTAAGAGTATGGTTAGTTTCAAAAGGGAGCTCATAAGCATGGATCAAATTCAACCCTTGGAGCAAAAGCTACAAGTAAATAAGCATACAAGTTTAGAAATAGATTTATTATTGGAGGCAGTTTATCGTTTATCAGGCTTTGATTTCCGACAATATAATCGTTCTTCTATAACACGTAGAATCTTTAATAGAATGAGAATCAATAATATCCCAACAATTTCTAGAGTGCTTGAAAAAGTTATACACGATCAACAGTTTTTAGAGCAGCTATTAAATGATTTTTCCATCAATGTCACTGAGATGTTCCGTAACCCAAGTTTCTTTAAAGCCTTTCGTCAGGAGGTTATTCCGTATTTACGTGACTATCCTGAAATACGAATATGGCATGCAGGATGTGCAACGGGTGAGGAAGTATACTCCATGGCAATTTTACTAAAGGAAGAGCAACTCATTGATAAAGCCGTTATTTACGCAACAGATATAAATGAACAAGTATTAGAAAAAGCAAAAAAAGGGGCTTTCCCCATACACAAAATGCAAGCATATACTAAAAACTATATGCTTGCTGGTGGTAATGCTGCATTTTCTGAATACTATAAAACAGATTATCAGTACGCGTATTTCCATCCTTCACTTTTAAAAAATATTATTTTTGCACAGCATAATTTAGTAACGGATCAATCGTTTAATGAATTCCATATTATTTTGTGCAGAAATGTTTTAATCTATTTTTCACAGGTGCTACAAAGCAAGGTTCATCATTTGTTTTATGAAAGTCTTAGTGAAAAAGGTTTTTTATGTTTAGGTGATAAGGAAACACTGCGCTTCGATGATATTATGGAAAAATATAAAGAAATTATAGGCAATGAAAGAATATATCAAAAGATCAACTAAAAAATCCGCCCATCTTTCTTGGTAAGAAGGAAGATGGGTGGATTATATTTTTATGCATGTGCTTGAATCATTAATACACACATATCATCAGGCTGATTGTCTTGTTTCTCTTTAGACAATAAATGATCAATCAGACATTGTGTATAGTCCCATTTCTTAGATGTTAGCGTTTGCAAATGTTTATCAGACTCTATTTCGCAAGGTCCCATCGCCTCTAATACACCATCAGTAAAGAGAATAATTTGTATATCCTGCTCATATTGTATTCGTTGCGTCTTTACTTCAATTTCATCAAAAAAGCCAACTGCACAGCTTCCTTGATTTAACGGAACAAGCGTCTTTTCATCTATAAGGGCGTAGCCAGAAGGATGGCCAGCATTTACATATTCGACTGTTTTTTGTTCTGTATCAATTACTAAATAAATCGCTGTAAAGTAATATAGGTTGTCCTCATTACCATTTCTTAAAAGTGTCATATAGCGGTTTAATTCTGTTATGACTAATTCAGGCTCTATCAATTGTTTGACAGCTTCTCGAAGAACAGAAGAGATAAACATGCAGACAAGTGCTGCTGAAATCCCGTGCCCCATCATATCTAGTAAAATGACAGCATAGCGATGATCATTTATTTTGTGCCAATAATACATATCCCCTGCTAAATTAGAGGAGGGTAGGTAGGATACTACTATTTGAATATTATTCTCATTTAATGGCGGGCTCAGAAGATTTCTTTGGACATGCGTTGCCAAATCTAGTTCGTATTGTATTTTCTTTTCCTGCTGTGTATGCCAATCTAATTCAGCCTTCAATCGTAGGGCAACACGAATTCTAGCAAGAAGCTCTATTTTATTTATCGGTTTTGTAATATAATCTACCCCGCCGATATCTAAGGCTTCAGCAAGCTTGTTTTTATCTTCTAGAGCGGTGACAAAGATAATTTGAATGTCTTTGAATCTCTCGCTTTGCTTAATACGTTTACAGGCTTCAATACCATCTATCTCAGGCATCATAATATCTAACAAAATTAAATCTACAAAATTTCCTGTTGGATTTTTGACATCAAGTTGTAAATAGTCAAAAAGCTCATAAGCAGATGCTAAAGAAACACAGTTATCATAACCTGCATTTTTTAATATTTTTTCAATTACAAATAGATTTACTTGATTATCATCTACAAGAAGAATGGTCATAACTATTTCCCCTTATTCTGAATATACTGTTGCGGAAGATTAATGTATGTGTATTTAAAAACTCTCAACTACATTATTATACAAAACATTAGAGAATAATGGTATTTTAGTGTTTTGAAGGAGTATTTTACTAGGTATTAAGTCTTGAATGTTTATGAGGGCATTTAAGGTAAAAATGAAAAGAGCGTACTTAAAAAAGCCCGCTCTCAAAAGTAAATAGGTATATGCTTATATGCTTGTTTGGGTAGCAGCCAGAAGCCGGTTTAATCCTGTTGAATTCTTGCCTTTTTAAAGCCACTATAAATATCATATGCATTGGCTATGATGGCAATAGCAATGGTGACTAGTAATATGCGGTCTATAGCAAACAAAACCTTAGCAGAGGTCGTTTCTGTAATTGCAGCAATATAAGGTATAGCTGCACTGTGTATGAAATCTGGTCGATTAACCATAAGAATAAAGACAATGGTTCCTATACATTGAAGAACGGCATTTAGGACAGCAATTAGAAAAGTCCATTGACCCGCTTTTAATTTAAATAATGCTAAAGCTATACTCAAAGCTATACATATCAAAACGATAGGTGCAAAAGACAGTATTACATTTTGGTTGAATATAGGCATAACAAATTTCAATCCACCTCTATCATGCGAAGAGTAGATTCCTAAAAGGTGATTTGCATTAAAATAGACAAATGAAAAAACAATAATACCTATTAGGCTAAAAATAATATCAGGAAGTGAAATAGTTTTATCTTTTGGAATAACTTTAGTGTTTGATAAATCATCTGGGGTCCAAGGCTTTTGTTTTTTTATAAAAGGTATTGGAATATCACTACCTGAGCGTTCAATTATAATAAAAGAAACCGTAATCCAGAACAGTACGTGTAATATCACTGTAATTACATTAGCAATAGTGATAGAAATAGCATTAATCACCATAGATAAAAGGGCATCTTCCCCATTGTAGAGTACAATATTTTCAACCACATGAACGATTACAGTAATAAGTACGGCCCAAGGGACGATTAATTTTATTGTCTGAATATACGTGTCAAATATTTGCGGACCTATTAAAAAGCGTGGTGAATCCCTGTAACCAGCTGCAACATCTATAGGATTTCCTAACTTTATAAGTGCTTCTTTTACATCTGATTCGGAATAATCTTCAGGTAACATTTCTTCAATGGTGGATTTTAGCTTCAGACGAACATCATCTCGTTTCATTTTGCTTATCCTTTTGGTAACTTCATGAATATAGGCATCAATTAAATTCATTCATAGTGTCTCCCTTCAATAAATTATTTATTGTTACTCCAACAGGGCATAAATACTTTTTCGGGAAGGTGAATTATCAGGGTGTATAGTTGACTTCAAGAATAATGATCCTGGCTGGATGTCCAGCTTTAATCATCTTACTGTCATCATACAGTATTATTTTAACTCGTGGTAATATATGTTATTATCGGAAGTTAAAATTAATGTGAAAAATATGATTATGAGCAATATTTTTTAGAGTGTAATTATAAATGAACAGGAGGATGAATATGCGAGAGGTAGATAAATTACGGAATGAAGAAGACTTTTTACATTTTGTCGACATTGTGATTGGTGCTTATCCGGGTAGTATGGATGGCTCACAGCCAACAAAAGAGCAGTTAAAGGCACTTTTTATGCACAATCAAAACAATGATGCAGCTATTCACTATTATGGATTATGGGAAGAAAACAAACTAGTTGGTGGTATGAGACTTCATGATTTTGAAATGAACTTCTTCTCTAAAATGATTCCAGTTGGAGGGGTTGGTCTAGTTGCGGTCGATTTACTTCGTAAAAAAGAGAAGATAGCCAAGGAATTAATAGATCACTTTTTTAAAATATTTTTGGAAAAACAAGTACACTTTGTAGCATTATATCCTTTTAGACCCGATTTTTATAAAAAAATGGGCTTTGGCTATGGACCTAAAGTACATCAATATTTAGTAGAACCTTCCAGCTTTCCGAAAGGTCCAACAAAAAAGCATCTTAAATATTTAACAGTGCAGGATCAGCATAAATTAGCAGATTGCTATAAAAGAGTTACAGTGAAAAGGCATGGTATGTTTTTGAAAACAGAATCAGAGCTCTCAGCAATATTTAAAAATCCACAAAATTATGTGATTGCTGTTGAAAAAGGAGATACCATTCAAGGTTATTTGGTATTTTCCTTTACTAAACAAAGTGATACTAATTTCTTACTTAACAATCTAGTTATTAAAGAATGGGTTTATGAAACACCTGAGGCATTATTAGAGCTTAGCACGTTTTTAAATAGCCAAGCCGATCAGGTTGCTCGTATTGAATGGAATACCCAAGAAGAAAATGTTCATTTCTTTTTAGGAGATGTAAGAAATGGAACGAATCATTTAATCCCAAGTGTCTATCATGCAAGCAATGTTTCAGGAGTTGGCCTGATGTATCGAATTATCAATGTTAGAGGTTTTTTCGAGGAGTTAAAAACACATAATTTCAATCATCAAACTTTAACATTTAAGCTTACTGTAGAGGATTCTTTACTCCCAGAAAATAATCAGCAAATCGTTATGAAAGTAATTGATGGTAATATTACAATAGAAAATAATCATAACTATGAAGTGGAAATGATAATAGATATTGGAGAGCTTTCCTCTCTAGCTATGGGGGTTGTTACAGTACAAGAGCTATTTATGCTTAGTAAGGTAAAGATTAGTGATGAACAATATCTTCAGAAATTACATCAACTCTTCTATGTCTATGATAAACCAATGTGTATGACAGCATTTTAGGGAAGCCATAGATTGGCATCCCTATGCGAACTACCTTTCCTTTTTCATAAAGAGTGGAGAACGTACAGGTCGTTCCAGTGGTGTAATGTTAATAATAAAATAGCTTATAATTAATATTAAAATAATAAGTGAATAAATTAAGGTATTGATGGGGTGATCATGCTCAACGATAATTAATCGAATCATGGCTGTAATACCAATATATATAAAGTAGCGTAGGGGAAAATGATAGTCCTCTTTAAAATATTTAACAATCATTGTGATGAATTCAAAATATAAAAAGAATAGAAGAATATTTGCGAGGAAAAGCTTATAGTCGCCTTTATCATTAGAGAAAATGATAATTTTAAGGAATTCGACTAATTCTTTAAAAAGCAGGAATGCTAAAATGAGCGCAAGAAGTACGAGGCAAACATTAAGAAACAGCTGTAAAGACTTTGGAACAGCCTTAATTAGTTGTTGATAGGTTGAGTTGTTTTGATCCATCTAATTCCTCCAATCATTATAAGAGACGATATAACATAATCATATGGTCTATCATCTGGCAATTATGATTTAAATATAACATTTTAACGTAAATATCTGTATTCAGTTTTGTAAAGTTTTGGTATATATACTTAAAAGAATGTTTTCAAATTAATTTAGCGGTATGCTAAAATAGATGTGCATGAATATAAATTATAAAAGGGGTTTTAAAAATGGCAAAAGCTGCAAATTCAAATGCAAAAATTACACCAGAACGTTTAGAAGAAGCATTAAATGTTCGCGATCGTCTTATTATTGAGTTACTAGTACAAGTACTTGATGAAAAGCTAGTAATTGAACGCCCTGTATTGCGTGAACGTTTAGGAAACCTTGTAGAACTTTCTGACCATGATGCAGAATTAAAAGAAACTTTACATGGTGTAATTAATAAACTGTAATTCTCTAAGATTTATACAATTATATTTATCAATTTCGCCTTGGCGTAATTGCGTCCGGATTTTGAATTGTGCCCGCACAATTCATTCCTTTGAAAATCCGTGACATCCACTGGAGGCTTTATCTTCATTCAGTAGGTGGTTGAACATCCACTGAAAAGAAACCAGAACCGCATTCATCTCACCACCTGTATAGGTGGAATCTTTTGCTGAATGAAGATAAAAAATGTAATGATAAAATCCCCTATAGCTTAGACTGTAGGGGATTTTAATATCATGTAAAACGATCTACTAATTCGTGCATACGTTCTGCTTCTGTGTGGAGTTCGACTGAGGAATGCATAATAGAAGTGACCGCTGATTTCTGTTCATCAATGGAGGCATTGATTTGCTCAGTAGCCGCCGCGGATTCAGTGGCCACACTTGCTATCTCATTAATCGCATTAATGACAATTAAACGATTTTCAGCCATTTCACTCATACCCTGATCAAGGGACACAAGATGTGCTGTAATGCCATGGATGGAATCAGCTAACAATGTAAATGCATTTTTCACCTCACTTATTGATGTGGCCTGTCCCTGTGAAAGCTGAAGTGTGTGCATCATCTTAGAGTCTGAACTAGCAGTATCGATTTCGATACGTTTTAATAAATTCCTAACACGATTAGTAGCCTCATTTGTATCCTCAGATAAATTGCGAACTTCTTCTGCTACAACTGCAAAACCTTTTCCATGTTCACCTGCTCGTGCTGCTTCTATACTCGCATTTAAGGCTAAAAGATTTGTCTGTTCAGAGATGGAGGTAATCGTTTGTACAACATGATGAATTTCCTCCATTTGTCCTGTTAAGCTCGAGAAATTTGATCGCAGTTCTTCAATGACTTGTGTAAATTCATGCGAATTTTGCTGTAATACTTCGACCTTTTGTCTACCATTTTCCTGTGAGTTATTTATATTATTCATATCCTCAGTAATTTCAGCATATTTTTCAGTTGCATTGGAAATAAGGGAAGACAATTTTTCAACCTTGCTAATGGCCATTTCAGCTTCTTCCGCCTGAATGACAGCTCCATTAGATATTTCAGTAATAGCCTGATGGATCTCATCTGCAGAAGCAGTTGTTTCTTCTGTAATGGCGCTAAGCATTTCCGAGGAAATCCTCATTTTGCCTGCGCTATCTTTCGTGTTATTCACCATTTCATTTAAGCTATATTTCATATTATTTACATTACTAGCGAGTATCCCTAATTCATCTTTCGTAGTTATAGGAATATCCTCGCCTGTTAGTTTCCCTTTAGCAATATCAGATGTCATCACCATAATTCGGCGTATGTATGAAGTCATCCTACCAGAGAAGAACCAATATAGGGCAACGCCAATGATTGTTGCAAGGATAGTCATAACAACTGTGTAGTAAAGGACATTTTTAGTACCTGCATTAAAATCCATTTCATAAGTACCTGCAGCGATAATCCATCCCCAATGCTTGTCCGTGGCTACATAAGTAATTTTAGGAGCAACTACTTCAGGATTTGATGGCAATGCCCAGTCGTAACGGACATACCCTCCACCTGCCTTAGCCTCATCAATCATTTCACGTACAAAATAACGACCATCTGTTGTTTGTAAATCTGAGATATTTTGTCCTTCAAGGGATGGGTGGCTTTCTACTGTCCCATCAGCTTTGAAGGCATAAAAATAGAAATTTTCACCATATTTAATAGGGTTATCAATAGATCTTTTATTATCTTCTGTTTTCGTGCCAACTATTTGTGTCCTAGCATGCTCCTGAGCTTCGTCTAATGTTAGCTTTCCTTGTTGAACTTGCTCATCTAATTGAGCTATTAATTCGAGTATCCCCAATGTCCCATTCTTTAGACTTTGTCTACCTACCTCATCAATTTCACTTTTTGCCACAAAGTAATTTACCATACCAACTAAAGTTGTAGGAATCAATATGACGATAATGGCTAATGTGACAAGTTTGTTCCGGACTGACTTCATCATAGGCGCAACCTCCGTTCCTGTCTACTTATACAAAGCATTACTAATCCTTAATGTAATTATAATACAAAGGATTTCAATAAAATAGAAAATTCCAAAAATTAAACGTTGATATTTCAAAATAAGGGCAATATTATATTCTTTTATGATAAATGGGTGATTGAAGCCACTTAATAGGAATGGATCACAGTAATAGCTTGAGCCTTCCAAAATACTTGCTTAACGAAGGATAAAGTTACTTGGGTAACCCTGATAACTGCTTAGAAGAGGGGTAAGAATGCTCAAGCCTCACGAAAAATTGCTCAGGCGAGGTGTGAAATTGCTCGTGTCCCCATGAGAATCGCTCAGTTGAGGTGCAAAACTACTCGGGTAGCCTGAACAACTACTCTGGGATTGTCAATTATTGCTCAGGCAATAATGAGGATCCAGTCTAGCTAAGAGGCTCTATATAAAGAAAACCCAAACAAGAATGAAAACTCTTGTTTGGGTTTTTAGCAATATTAATATACTTTATCGCCGTTAAAAATTGAGTTTTTCACAATAACATAATCTACATTTCGAATGGCATCTAACTTGTTGCCACCTGCATAGGAAATAGAGGATTGAAGGTCTTGCTGCATTTCAATTAATGTATCCTTGATGCTGCCCTTGTGTTCTACGTACATTTTCTTGCCTTCCACATTTTTGCGTTCCCCTTTTTGGAATTCAGATGCAGAACCGAAGTATTCTTTGACAATTGTACCGTCGATATCGATTGTTTCACCAGGTGATTCTTCATGACCAGCAAATAATGATCCAATCATAACCATGGATGCCCCGAATCGAACTGATTTGGCAATATCACCATGTGTACGGATTCCTCCATCCGCAATAATTGGTTTCGTAGCAGCTTTCGCGCACCAGCGTAATGCAGCTAACTGCCAGCCACCTGTACCAAAGCCTGTTTTAATTTTAGTAATACATACTTTACCTGGCCCTATTCCAACTTTCGTAGCATCTGCACCAGCATTCTCTAATTCACGTACAGCTTCAGGTGTACCCACGTTACCAGCAATGACAAAACTATTTGGTAAGTATTTTTTGATGTGTTGAATCATACGAATGACAGCATTAGAATGACCGTGAGCAATGTCAATTGTAATAAAATCGGGAACTAGGCTAACAGCAGCTAACTCTTCTATAAATGAATATTCTTCATCTTTTACTCCAACACTAATGGATGCGATGAGTCCACGTGTTTGCATATCCTTAATAAAATCAGCGCGAGTTTCAGGGTTAAAACGATGCATGATATAAAAGTAACCGTTTTCAGCAAGCTTTATAGCAAGACTTTCGTCGATAATTGTTTGCATGTTTGCCGGAACCACTGGCAGTTTGAATGTATGCCCACCTAAAGTAACAGATGTATCACACTCAGAGCGGCTTTCTACAATACATTTTGCGGGAATTAATTGAATATCCTCATAGTCAAATACGTTATCCATTATATACACTCCTAAAATACGAATATTTTTAAAGAATTATTTTAAATTGTTCGCCATTTGGTAATTTACATGATTTTTGAGTAAATGTCAAAGCTTTTATCTTAATAAATAGAAAAACAGTGGAATAAGTGGGGAATGCAAAGCTATTTTGGGTATAGTATGAAATAAAACAGGGGTAAAAATACAGTATTGATGTTCTGTAAAGAAGCAATTTTATTAAAAATTTGTCATAGCATTTGGTATCCATGTACAATAGAATTGTTTCATAAAATGACAAAGGAGTGTTGGAGATGGCAGTAGAAGTGTATTTAATTTTTAATGGAAATTGTCGAGAGGCTGTATCGTTTTATGAGAAGGCTTTTAATACGGACAAGCCTGAAATTATGACCTTTGGAGATTCACCACAAGATCCGAATTATCAATTACCAGAGGAAGCAAAAGATCTTGTCATGCATACACGACTTTCGATTTTTGATAGTACAGTAATGTTCTCAGATACATTCCCTGGATCACCATTCACAAAAGGAAACAATGTTACCTTAGCTATTGTTTCAGGTGATGAAGAGAAGATGCGTAAAGCCTTTGATAATCTGAAGGATGGCGGCAAGGTAAGTATGGAGCTACAAGAAACTTTTTGGAGTAAGTGCTATGGCTCACTTATAGATAAATTTGGAATTGAATGGCAATTTAGTCACGAGGAAAATAAATAATGACTAAAGTAAGAAGGGGCTGTCTCAAAAGTCCCTTTTAGAGTATAATCACATGAATTTGAAAAGGCAGAAACGTTGATTTAGCAACGTCTCTGCCTTTCACTTTTTACTCATTTTTTAATATTTAAATTCGTTCACAAAGCCTTGAAGCTCATCAGCCATATCGAGTAGTGCTTTTGCAGCGAAGGCGATGTCCTGCATTGAGGATAATGTTTGCTCAGTAGAGGCAGCGACCTCCTCAGACGCGGCTGCATTTAGCTTAGCATGATCTGAAAGCTCAATTGCTGTAGCTGAAACTTCTTCGACTACTGCAGACATTTGCTGCGTAGATGCAGAGATATCCTCCATTTTTGGTGCAATACTTCTTAGACTCGAGATAATACTCTCAAATTTTTTATTTGTGTCTTCAGAAAGCTTTAGACCATCTTGAACATCTGCGGTTGCCTTCGTCATGGTTTGAACAGAGTTGGCTGTGTCCTGTTGAATACCAGTAATTAGTGTAGATATTTGCTCTGCTGATTGATGGGATTGCTCCGCTAATTTTCGAACTTCATCGGCAACTACTGCAAAGCCTTTCCCATGCTCTCCTGCACGTGCTGCCTCAATAGCTGCATTCAATGCAAGTAGGTTGGTTTGATCTGAAATTGCACTAATAATTTCAATAATAGAGCCAATTTCCTTTGTTCGATCATAGAGTGTTTTAATCATGGAATCTGATTGGGCAACAGATTCGTGTATAGAAATCATTTGGTTAACCGTTTGGTGTACAGATTGACCGCCTTCTTCAGCCAAATTGATTGCATGGCTAGAAAGGTCTAAAACCTGCATAGAGCTATCAGCAACCTCAACAACTCCCTTAGCTATTTCCTCAATAGAAATTGCATTTTGATCAATACTCGTTGTTTGTTTTTCTGTACTAATAGCCACTTGCTGCATCGCTTCCGTCACCTGCTCTGAGGCAGCAATATTTTGCTCCGCATTGGCGGATAAATCTTGAGCTGACTTTTGGACATGCTCAGCACTTTGATTGACATTGCGGATTAATTTTTTTAAGTTTACCTTCATGGATATGAAGGCTTCCCCTAATTGACCAATCTCGTCCTTAGAGTGGACTTCAATGTACTCAGTTAAATCGCCATCACTAATTTTTAATGCGCTATTTTGAAGAAGTTTAAGCGGTTTAACAATAGACTTGATCATGTAAAGCATAAAAATTAGACCTATAATAATTGACAAGAAAGTAATTACTAAAATTGTTTTTAAAGTTGAAGAAGCGGCATTTGTAGCCTCTGCTGTAAACATTGTGCCAATGACCTTCCAGCCTGTCAGTTCATTTGTGATAAATTGTAAGTGACGGTCATTTTCAATAATTGTTCCTTTCTCTTGCTCATAAACCTTGGAAATATAGTCTTCTGTCGCTTCAGAACCGCTCTCTTTATCTCGTTGAGAGACATATAGCTTATCCTTATCTACTAGGGAAGCGAATCCAGTTTCCCCAATACGAGCTTCTTCAGTAATAGCACCTAAGACAGAGATATTAAAATCTAATGCAATTACTCCAGAACCATCTGGAAGAGTCTGCATTACTGAAACAACCATGTTATTTGTTGATTTTGATATATAGGGAGAAGTAATGGTAACTTGTCCTTTGTTAGTGATAGCTTCTTGATACCAAGGTCGTTCACGCGGATCATAATCACTTTCATACTCATGAACAGGTTCATCAATTATTCTGCCATCTGCAGTACCTATATAAAGCAATTCAACCTCTGGGTGTGTATTTATATATTCTTGGAAAAGACCTTTTAATTCATTACTTTTTTCCCCCGATAAATAAGTTTGATCCACTTTTTTTGCAAAGTATTCTATGTCCAATATTTTAGGAGCAAACGTATTTGTAATATTTGTATTGAGCATGCGTACACTTTCTGTAGCACTTGCTTGTTGCTCCTTGAGAATTTGGCTTTTTGTACTTTTGAAGGAGGTGTATCCGATAAATAAAGTTGGAACGAGTAGAATGGCTAAAAATGCGAATATTAGTTTTTTTCGTAAGCTGATACGTTTCATAGATATATTCCCCCTTATGACATTATTTATATATATGAATAAATTGAACTACCGAAGATAGAATGTTATTTGTCTTATTTTATCAGAAAAACATAAAATTGTATGTAATATATTGGAATATATCTTTATTCAGCAGAATACTCTCATCTCTATAGGCGGCATGGTGAATGCTATTTTTTTCCTTATCAGTGGACGTACAAACGCCTTCTGAATCAATATAAAGCCCTTGGCGGATGTCACGGATTTTGAAGAGGAGTTTTTCGAACAAGCTCGAAAAAAATCCGGACACAATTACGCTGGGGCGTAATTGATTAATATATTTCGACTTCTAAACCACTTAACCGGTAGTTCAAATATTTTAATCTGATTCTAAAAGTAAAATGAATTTAAATCAATACAATTATCTAAAATGTCAGAAAATTGGAATTCCTGTTTTGTATGAATAATTTTTAGCTATACAAAAATAAAAAGTCCGAGCTCAATTGTATGTTGAGCTCGGATTTATGAATCATTAATATTTAAAACGAATGACATAGCCCTGTAATTCATCAGCCATATCAAGTAGTGTTTTAGCAGCAGTAGCCATATCCTGCATGGAGGATAATGTTTGCTCTGTAGATGCAGCCACTTCTTCAGATGCAGCAGCATTTAATTTAGCGTGGTCTGTTAGCTCAATAGCTGTTGCAGAGACTTCTTCAACCACTGCGGACATTTCCTGTGCAGAGGCAGATATATCCTCCATCTTCGGAGCCATTTCTCGTAAGCTAGCAATAATATTCGCAAACTTTTTACTTGTATCATCTGTTAGCTGTAAGCCATCCTGCACATCTGTAGAAGCCTTTATCATTGTTTGTACTGATTTGGCAGTCTCTTGCTGAATACCAGTAATTAACTCAGAAATTTGCTTTGCCGAATGCTGTGATTGTTCTGCTAATTTTCGAACTTCATCGGCAACTACGGCAAACCCTTTTCCATGCTCTCCTGCTCGGGCAGCCTCAATAGCAGCATTTAAGGCAAGAAGATTTGTTTGATCGGAAATTGCACTAATAATTTCTAATATAGAGCCAATTTCTTTTGTTCGGTCATAGAGAGATTTTATCATCCTATCTGAAAGTGCTACAGATTCATGAATGGAATGCATTTGTTGAACCGTCTGCTCTACTGCATGACCGCCTTCCTCTGCCAATTGAATTGCATAGCTAGAGAGATCTGATACTTGCATAGAGCTATCGGCAACCTCAACCACTCCCTTAGCAATTTCCTCGACTGATATTGCGTTCTGGTCAATTCCTGTTGTTTGTTTTTCTGTACTGATAGCCACCTGCTGCATCGCTTCTGTCACTTGCTCAGATGCAGCAATATTTTGCTCTGTATTGGCCGATAAGCCTTGTGCAGCAGCTTGTACATGCTGAGAGCTTTGATCAACATTACGTATTAAAGATTTCAAACTTACCTTCATAGAGACAAAGGCCTCTCCCAGTTGTCCAACCTCATCTTTAGAATGAATATCAATAAACTCTGTTAAATCACCTTCACTAATTCTTACAGCACTTTGTTTTAGTCGATTAATTGGATTAACTATGGATTTAATCATATAAAGCATAAAGATAATACCAACAATTATTGAAACGGCAATGATTATTAAGTTCATATTAAAGGTTGAAGCAGCAGCCTTAGAGGCCTCAGCAGTAAACATGGTACCAACAATCTTCCACCTTGTTAACTTATTAGTAACAAATTGTAGTTGTTTATGTGATTCAATAACTATTCCACTATCTTGCTCATATATTTTTTTGATATAGCTTTCGGTTGCCTCAGAGCCACTTTCTTTCTCTTGGTCGGCAATATATATTTTATGATTGTCTAAAAGGGAAGCAAAACCAGTTTCCCCAATGCGTATATCATTTGTAATGGTACTGAGGGTAGAAATGTTTAAATCTAATGCTATTACGCCAGAGCTGTCGGGTAAAACTTGTGTAATAGTTATGACAGTTTCGCCTGTAGCTTGGGAAATATATGGTGCAGTGATGGACACTTGGTTGTTATTTTCTAGAGCCTGCTTGTACCATGATCTCGTACGTGGATCAAAACCATCTGGATATACTTGTATAGGTTCATCTAATAACCTACCATCTGCAGTTCCTAGATAAATGAGTTCTACCTCAGGATGCATATTAATATATTCCTGAAAAAGCGATTTTAGTTCTGGTACATTATCTTCTTGTATATAGGATTGATTAAGCTTTTTGGAGAAGTATTGGATATCTTTTATTTTTGGATCAATGGTGTTTGTAATATTTGTATTAAGCATGCGAACACTCTCGGCTGTGCTTGCTTGTTGTTCTTTTAAAATCTGTTGTTCAGCACTCTGGTAAGATATAATGCCAATTAATAGTGTTGGGACGAGAAGCATTGCTAAAAATGAAAAAATGAGCTTTTTCCTTATACTTAGTTGTTTCACTTAAATTATCCTCACTCTTATATTATAGTTGTATACTTTTCCGCAATAGGTAAAGAATAGACTAACTAGCTTATTTTATCAAAAATAAATGAAAAGTTAAGCGTTTTGCCATAAATGCTTTTTTATTAGAATGTTTACAGTAATATTACTCATGAGTGAACATAGAAAACTTATAATTGTTGTATACTAAAGTTAAAAAGAGGAGGGAATTGTTCATGATTAAACATATTGGACAGGTCATGCTGTATGTAAAGGATCAGGATGCAGCGATAAAGTTTTGGACAGAAAAAATTGGCTTTGTCGTAGTTGCTGAACAGGAAGAAGCAGGAATGCGATGGATTGAAATTGCTCCAACGAAAGACGCCCAAACCACTTTCGTTCTCCACAACAAAGAAATTATTGCAAAAATGCAACCTGAATTGAATTTAGGAACACCTTCAATTATGTTTTACGCTGATCATATAGAAGATCTGTATCAGGATTTTCAGGAAAAGGGCGTTAAAGTAGGAGATTTAGTAATGATGCCGATGGGGAGAGTATTTAATTTTGCTGATCATGAAGATAATTATTTCGCATTAGTTGAAAAATAAATAACAGTTTCGACTACTACCTCTAAAACGAGAATTTACTGAGCAAATTCTCGTTTTAAGTTATAGTAGAAAATTTATTCTAAGTCCTCACCATAAATTGATACCGTTTGGCGGTCCACTACAAATTTGGTGCCATCCCATTTTAGTATGTTTTCTACATAGCCTAATCCATCAGCATGATATCTCCCCGCAATAGCCTGATATGCCAAAATCTCGTATATTCCATCACGTTCATAATCCACAGGATATAGCCCGCTAATCGGATCAACCCATCCCTCTATAGGCTGTTTTAGCGTACCATCTTGATTATAGATCTCTGCTAAATATTCAGGTCCCTTGTACTGTAAATCAATAATATATTGCTTTTTAGGATTCGTGCTACGAACAGCTACTTTGTACTGATCTTGATAATTGACTGTATATTTATTAGTAAAAGATTCTGTATCAAAAATAGAGCGGATTTGCCCGTTTATTGAGGCAAAGATTTCGCCATTGATAATCCCTCCACTACCTCCAGTGTCAGAAATAGCTAGAATATCATCATGGTGATTGCCAGTGAAATCACCTAGAAATATAGTTGGATTATAGCCAATATTTTGCTTAAGCATTACTTTTTCAAATTTTTGTGTTTGCCCATAATAGATCCCTAAAGTTAGATTTTTCCATAATGGGCTATCTGGAGTTTTAGTTCCTATTAAAAGAACTGTTTCTAAATTGCCATCTCCATTAATATCGCCAAATTTTGTTTGAATAACTTCAGGAATTACATGTGTCGTGGCGATGTTACCTAAAGATGGATTCATATTATTCGTCATACATACACCTCTTTCTATCATCTAGCATATGTTGTAAAAACTGCTTGGTGAATAAAAATTAGCAGGATAAAGCCAATAAAACTTACAAAAAAACTTGTATTTAACCCATTGACATTTTTCAATGTGAAAAGTATCATAAATGTCAACGAATCAGAAAATTCAGTACCGATATAAATCTCACTACTAAAAAGTAGTTAGAGATTATTTTTAAAAGTTAATTCTTAGTAAATATATATGTTTTATATAATTTGGGAAGAAGGAGATTTTCTTGAAGGATTTATTTATTAAAACAGCGCAACAAAAGTATTGGCTAGATCAATTGGCATCTATTGCGGAGCCGATCAAAGCAGAGGCAAAAGAGGTAGATGAACAATCTCGCTTTCCATTCGAAGCACATAGATTACTTCTGCAAATTGGCTATTCGAGACTAACTTTACCGGAGGAATTTGGCGGTGAAGGTTTATCAGTTTATGATATGGTACTCATTCAAGAAACATTAGCAAGCTATGACGAGAATGCTTCCCTCTCATTAGGTTGGACACTTGGTGTTGTAGGTGAAATATATGAGACAAAATTATGGGCGGATGATGCACTACATTTATTTGCACCAGAAATAAAAAATGGTGCGATTATCAATCGGGCTGTTAGTGAAGCAGCAACAGGTAGTCCAACACGTGGAGGGCGACCTGGGACAAATGCTATTTCAACAGAGCAAGGATGGCTCTTAAATGGGCGCAAAATTTTTACAACGGCCTCTCCAGTGCTTGATTATTTCTTAACATCAGCATGGATTGAGGAAAAAAATCAAATTGGTTTCTTCTTGATTCATAAAGATGTGGAAGGGCTCTCCATTGAAGAAAACTGGGAAATGTCTGCAATGCGAGGTACAAGTAGTCATGATTTAGTACTAACTGATGTAGTTGTTCCTAGTAGTTACTTAGTAGAATTACCTAGTCATCCTAGCGGAGGCAAAATAAATGGGTGGATTCTACATATTCCAGCAACTTACCTAGGGATTGCACAGGCAGCCCGTGACTATGCACTGCATTTTGCCAATCATCATCAACCGAATAGCTTGAATGCCCCAATCAGTACTTTACCCAATGTCCAGCAGCTTCTAGGAGACATTGAATTAA
This sequence comes from Lysinibacillus sp. B2A1, assembly GCA_002973635.1. Taxonomy (GTDB): domain Bacteria; phylum Bacillota; class Bacilli; order Bacillales_A; family Planococcaceae; genus Lysinibacillus. Next base: position 5,391,558 of record CP027224.1, on the reverse strand, counting down.
AGCTACATCAGGCACGCTATGTACTATACGGCGTAGCTGAGACTTATGATGACCCAGCAAGACGTGAATTTTTAACAAACGAAATGGCTGTGGCTAAACATACCGTAACGAATTTGGCAATTGAGATCGTCGATAAAGCAATGCGAGTAGTGGGCGCAAAAAGCTTACAGCTAACAAATCCATTGCAACGCTTTTATCGAAATGTTCGCGCTGGTCTGCATAATCCTCCAATGGATGATATGACTATTATTAAGCTTGCTACGGCTGCAATTGAACAGCAAAAATCGAAAGAAAATTAATGATAAAACCATTGAGAATAAGGAGAAATGACATATGTTTAAACCAAAGAACAAGATTTTTAAATTTGCGGCAATAGGATTGGCTTCACTAGCTATTTTAGCAGGCTGTAATTCTGAGGAATCATCAGATAAAGGATCGGATGATGATGGCGCAAAAGTACGTACAGTAAAGGTCGCTTTTGATCAGGCTACTAAGCCAATTAGTTATATAGATGATAAAGGTAATCCAACAGGCTACGATGTTGACGTGATGAAGCTAGTGGATGAATTATTACCTGAATATAAGTTTGAATATGTAGGAACAACAAGCGATGATTTACTGATTGGTGTAGAACAAGGGAAATATCAAGTAGGGGTTAAAAATGCATTCTTTACCCAGGAACGTACAGAAAAGTTTATTTTCCCGAAAGAATTTTTAGGATTAAGTAGTGCTGGTTTAGTATTACGAAAAGAAGATGAAGGTATAAAAACATTAGAAGACTTTGCGAATAAGGGCTATTCATTAGCACCGATTGCTGCGAATAATGCCCAGTATACAATTATTGATGAGTACAACACAGCTCATCCTGACAATCAAGTAAAATTACAGGCTGGAGATGCATTTACGGTTGATGTTGTGCAATGGGTAAATGAAAAACGAGTAGATGGCGGAGTTATGATTGAAGGTCCATTTAAGCAACAAGTTTTAGCAGAGGATGGTCCTTATCATAACTTAAAAGATGATGTAGTTTACAACGAATTTGCTGTTATTAAAACATGGCCATTGTTTAATAAAAAAGAACAAGAATTTGCAGATGCTTATGATAAAGCTATAGCACAGATTAAAGAGCAAAAGAAAACAAATGAGTTAAGCACGAAGTTTTACGGGCGAGATTTATTTGAAGTGTTAGAAAAAGTGAACCGTTAATAGGCGGTAATTAATGAATTCTCTTACTAAGAGAAAATGTTAGCAGCTCTACTATCGAATAAAAGGCTGTTGAGTCAGTATACTCAGCAGTCTTTATTCATACAAAGAGAAAAATTACTATGCTGTATCCAGACATTTATAAAAGTTGGTGAGGAAATGGAGAAGTATTTTGATGCATCATACATTTGGAATTCAATCCCTGTATTATTGCCATTTTTAAAGGTGACCTTTTTAGTAGCAGGATCTTCCATTGTATTAGGCACAATATTTGGCTTATTATTAGCAGCTGCAAAGTTAAGTACTGTGAAATTATTACAAAAATTAGCGAATTTATATACAACAATTATGCGTTGTACACCATCAATTGTTCTATTATTCCTTGTCTACTATGGTGTACCAGCATTAGCAGAAAACGTTGGTATAAATCTGCATTCGATTGAAACAGCGATTTTTGTTGTTGTGACATTTACATTGCAGTTCGCAGCGATTATGTCAGAAGTGATACGTTCTGCATATTTAGCTATTCCCAAAGGTCAATTTGAAGCGGCAGTTAGTGTAGGATTAACGCCAATTCAAGCCTATCGACGTATTATTTTCCCCCAAGCACTTGTTGTTGCCTTACCAAACTTTGGGAACGGCATGATTGCGTTATTACAGGAAGGGGCACTTGCTTATACGATTGGTTTAATTGACATTGTTGGAAAGGCAAACTTAATTATCGCAAGTAATATTAATGCACATGCATTAGAGATATACATTGCTTTAGCCATTGTTTATTGGGTGCTTTCAATTATTATTGAAAAATTCTTTGCTATGCTAGAAAAGTTTTTTGGCAAAGGGAAAAAGACATTAGAAACAACGTAGGGAGAGGAAGCCATGAATTATCAATTTTTACTTGAAACATTTTTTGTAGCATTATCAGGTGTTCCTATTGCACTCCTTGTAACCATCGTTGCGTTGCTCGTTGCTTTGCCACTTGGTTTTTTACTGGCATTAACACGTATTAATAAAGTTCCAGTTATTCATCATTTAGCAAAGATCTATGTCTCCTTTGTTAGAGGAACACCCATAATTATTCAAATTTTTATTATGTATAGTAGCATTCCGTTAATGCTAAAAATTATTTTTGAAAAATACAATATTAGCTATGATATTTATAAAATCAATCCTATTTGGTACGCATTTATTGTTTTTGCCTTTAGTACAACAGCTATTTTAATTGAGGTATTTCGTTCTGCTTTAAGTACGATTGAAAAAGGCCAGCTAGAGGCAGCACATGCAACGGGCTTAACAACTTTCCAGGCTTACCGCCGAATAATTATTCCTCAAGCTTTAGTAGTGGCTATGCCAAATATTTGTACGGCTACTGTAAATCTCATTAAAGCCACATCTTTAGGCTATGCAATGTCCTTACCCGAAATCACTTTGAAGGCAAAGGTAGCTGCAAATGTTGGTTACAATTATGTTGAAGCATATATTGATATTTTCATTGTGTACTTAATTTTATGTAGTACCGTTGAATTTCTCTTTAAACGATATGAAAAGCATTTAAGTAAATTTAAAGCGGCAAATGCCTAAGGGGTGATGAAGCATGTTAGAGATAAAAAATATCCATAAATCATTTGGTAATAATGAAATTTTAAAGGGCGTTGATTTAGCCATTGATAAAGGTGATGTTGTTGTTATTTTAGGTCCCAGTGGTTCAGGAAAAACAACCTTATTACGATGCATTAACTTTTTGGAAAATGCTGATCAGGGACATGCAACATTTGGAGATATTCAAGTAGATTTTCAACATGTAAAGAAAAAAGACGTACATGCAATTCGTCAGCGTGTAGCATTTGTCTTTCAAAACTATAATCTCTTCACTAATAAAACGGCTCTAGAAAACGTTACAGAAGGTCTTATCATTGGTCGAAAGGTACCAAAAGCGCAGGCAATTGAGATTGGCAAAAAGGCACTTGATAAAGTAGGACTTTCAGAAAAATATGATGCCTATCCAAGTCAGTTGTCTGGAGGTCAACAGCAACGAGTTGGTATTGCACGAGCAGTGGCATTAAATCCAGATATTATTTTATTTGATGAACCAACCTCTGCACTCGATCCAGAGTTAGTTGGTGAGGTACTACAGGTCATGAAAAACATAGCAGCTGAAGGTACTACAATGCTTGTGGTCACACACGAAATGGGCTTTGCAAAGGATGTAGCCAACCGAGTAATATTTATGGATGGCGGAGTCGTTGTAGAGGAGGGAAGCCCGCATGATATATTTGTAAATCCAAAAGAAGAGCGGACAAAAAAATTCCTAAAACGTGTTATTCCAGAAGACTACACATTCTATATATAAAAATAAAGGAGAATCTGTAAGGAACAGATTCTCCTGTTGCCTATTATTGTAGGAAATACGTTAATTTATTGATGGAATAAATGTGCAACTCATGCATAGCTCTCGTGCAGGCTGTATAGAAATAGTATCGTTCGTTTTCTCTTGAATAATTAGCAGCAGATGCATTATAGATAAGTACTGCATCAAATTCGATACCTTTTGCCATATATGCTGGTAGTAATAATATACCCTTTTTAAATTGCTTGGTATTGTGGTTAATTAGTTGAATATCTACTTGATTGCTTAATTGCTCATAAACAGCAGAGCATTCAGCTGCAGTTTTACAAATAACAGCAATGGTTTCAAATTTAGTAGATAGATTGTTGATGCTTTGGATAATTTGCTCAGTTAATGCCAATTCATTCGGCACAATCGTAATCGACGGTTCTGGACCATTTCGGTTAAATGCCTCTACTTCACTATCATCATTTAAAATCTTGGCAGTAAGTTGAATGATTTGCTTTGTCGAACGATAGCTTTTCGTTAAAATCATTTTTTCTGCCTGCTCCCCATATAATTGAGGGTCAAGCAGTGAAGGATTACTAAAGGTATGCGGATGAATCGTTTGATGTCCATCTCCTAAAATGGTCATACGTGCCTTTGGAAATAACTGCTGTAAAACCGTTAATTGGAATGGCGAATAATCTTGGGCTTCGTCAATCAGTACATGACGGATCATCGTATTTGTCTGTTGCCCTTCTATTTTGTCCTGTAAATATAAAAATGGTGCTGCATCCTCATAGGCAATTAGACGTTTTGCTAAATTAGGGAGTGTTTGCTGGCAAATATCCTCCCAATTGTCTGGCATAAGGTGCTGTAATTCTTTATGAATGGGATTATTCAGATCAAAAAGTTGGCGATACGTACCTAATATATGAACAAACTTTAACTGATTAACGGAGTTGCGTAATGGTTTAAAGTGTTTTTTGGCAATTTGTCTCGCTAATTTTTTGCGTTCTTGATCAAAATCATCGAAAGAGTTTTCTGTATAGCGTCCCTCATATAAAAGCTCCTTGAAAGACTTGGAGTAGTCCTCCTTGTCTAATAGTTCAGCTTCTTCTTCTACCCATTCTTTTCTGCGCTCCTCCCTTTCCAATTTCGTTAGTTGCTGCAATAACCATTCTTTCACTAATTGTAGGCGGTCAGGTATCGACATTGAGAAAGGGAAAGAATAGAAGTATTCCGTAATTGCCTTGGCACTAATAATTCGTTCTCCACGAAAAACAATATTTTTAAATAATAAGCCTTTATTCGATAAATAGCTTACATATTGATCCATTAATTGTTTGTAAGCAAGGCTCGCTTTAAAAGAAATAGTGCTTAATTTTGTTTGATAATGAGCGTCATTCTTTTCTGTTAAAAGATCTTCAAGCTGCTCGTAAGGATATTCTATTTGGAACTGTCGACCTAAACGTTTTTCAGCATACTCGATGAACGTCAATTGCTGCATATTGTCTTCACCTAAATCAGGTAAGACTGTATGAACGTATTGATTAAAAAGTTGATTAGGTGTAATCAATAAAATTTGATCAGCCGTCATTTCATTGCGATAACGATACAACAGATAGGCTACCCGTTGAAGAGCAACAGCTGTTTTGCCACTACCCGCAACACCCTCTACGATGAGATAGCGTGAGTGAACATGGCGAATAATCTTATTTTGTTCGGCTTGAATCGTTGTAACGATACTGCGAATATGCTCGTTTGCATTTTGTGCGAGGATATCAAGCAATAAGTCATCACCAATGGTAAGGCCAGTATTAAACATGGATTGTAGCTGCCCATTTTTAATAATAAATTGTCGTTTTAGTAACATTTCACCATGAACTTCTTCTGCTATTGTGTCGTAGGAGGCTCCACCTGGTGTGTAATCATAGTACATACTCGATATAGGTGCACGCCAATCATAAATAACTATATTTTCATCCTGTTCATCCAATAATGTGGCAACACCTATATAAATTTTTAAAGGATCTTGATGCCCATTTTGTAAAAAGTCAATACGAGCAAAATAGGGTGACTGTTGTAAACGTTCATAAACCTTTACATTCCGAATTGCACGCTGCTGTGCAAGCTCTGAGTCAGATAGAAGCTCTACCTGTTGCTTAATTGCAAAAAAGGTTTCGTCAACATCCTCAGCAGTATCTAAATTGACTCTGACATCGTTCCAAAAAGTTTTCTTCAAGGCGACAGCATTTTCCTTGAAGCCTTTTTCTTTAAGCAGTAATTCGTTTTTTTTGTAATCAATGAGGTTTAAACTATGCTCAAGGTGATGTTTTTCTTCTTGCCATTCATTTTGATTTTCCAACGTTTACTCACATTCCTCTCCATATTTTTCTCTTACTGCGGCAGTAACCCTCACCTATAAAGATGGTGAGAAGAAGGTAATTGTGATTCTCTAAATGGTTGTCCAAACACCTTTTTCAGTATACAAACACATCTATCCCAAGGGAAAAAGTAGGGTGATTGAATCAGGAAATTTATCATACATCTACTTCGCAAAGAAGTATAGTCTAGTAATTTTTGTAAATTTATGATACAATAACGGTGTAAAGTAATAAAATATTAATATACAAAGACTGCTCTACAAAAAGGTGGAGCAGTCTTTTTTATATGTAATACCTCCACCCAATATGACTGATTACAATAAATAATTATTAAAATTGGTGTCCATACCTAAAGAATATGACACGAAACACGATATAGAAACTTGAAGGGAGGTGAAAAGGATGAAGGTGATCTTTACAGTGGGGTTGCCTGGGAGTGGAAAAAGTACATTTGTGAAACAGCTAGCGAAAAGGGAAGAAGCGATTGTTCTTTCAAGTGATGCTATACGGCAGGAGCTGTTTGGTGACGCAACTAAGCAGAAATCACGTGTGGTCTTTCGCACATTATATGAGCGTCTTAATGACTTAGTGGCAAAAGGTTTTTCTGTCATAGTAGATGCCACAAATATTGAAAGAGAACGCAGGATGTTTGCACTTCGTAAATTACCAAGCACGATTAAGAAGGAATGCTATTACTTTGATACACCCTATTCAAGTTGTGTAGCAAGAAACCAACAACGGAAGCGGCAAGTACCATTGATGGTGATGGAAAAAATGAGAAAGCATTTAGAATTCCCAACAGTAGGAGAAGGATTCGATGTAGTGCATATTGTACATGAATCAAGTCCATATGACATTTCTCGACAACAATTTATTTCACTTATTCAAAGCCAACCCACTTATGAAGAGCTTTTTCAAACACTTCGATCAGCCCCACTATTTAAAGAAATTTATCATTTTAATCAAGAAAATCCACATCATCAATTTCTACTATGTCAGCATACTTATTTTGTGTTTGCCTATATCAATGAATACTATTTGGAAAGTGATAAGCTGGCATTACAAATAGCAGGATTATTCCATGATGTTGGGAAGCCATTTTGTAAAAAATTTAAACCACTGCAACAACGGTATGGCTATTTTGGCCATGAAAATGTATCGGCTCAAATGGTTTGTCATTTTTTATTAGAGTTGGGCTTTGAAGAGGATTTCGTTTTAAAGGTTGTACATTTAGTGCAGTTCCATATGTTAATACAGTATGGGGGCGATAGAGGTGGAAGCCAAATTTATCATTTATTAGATGGCGATTTATTAACAAGGCTTTACTTTTTCCGTGAGGCAGATCAATTTGCCAAATAAACAATAGAGAAAAGAAGTGGAGATATGACGAAATTAAAGAAATATCCAAGAAGCTTTCATTTACCTTGGAGTAGAAGCTATACCCATGATGATAAGGTTGCTAAAAACGTGAATCATTTTATAGGAAAAGAAGTGGTTGTCACTGAAAAATTAGATGGGGAAGGCACTACACTTTACAAAGACTATATGCATGCCAGAAGCATCGATTCAGCCAATCATCCTTCTAGACATTGGGTAAAAACATTTCACGCGAGTTTTGCATATCGGATTCCAAAAGATTGGCGTCTATGTGGAGAAAATGTTTACGCCAAGCATTCCATTTATTATCAAGCGTTAACAAGCTACTTTTATTTATTTAGTATTTGGAATGAAGAGAATATTTGTTTGAGCTGGGATGAGACAGTTGCCTTTGCCGCTGAGTTAGGTATTGAAACCGCACCTGTTTTATATCGAGGGATTTTCGATGAAGAAAAAATAAAACGTACATTTACTGGTAAATCATTTTTTGATGGTGAACAAGAAGGTTATGTCATTAGAAATGCGGGATCATTTCATTATGATGATTTCCAATATAATTTAGGGAAATTTGTCAGATTGCATCATGTTCAAACAAGTGAGCATTGGTTACAAGAAGAAGTCATTCCTAATCGTTTAAAATAAACCTGATTTAACTGTGATTTCTAATTATTAAAAAAGGACTGAGAAAAATGTAATACTACATCAATCTATCAATCAAAAATTATATATTATGAGGAAGTGTGCAAGGGCTGCATATCCCTATAGAAAAGGGTTTACAGGTTCGATTCCTGTCATCCTCTCTTAAATGTAAATAAAAAATGAACTCTCTTTAGTAACGAGAGTTCATTTTTCATAGTGTTGAAAAACAAAATGGTCAAGGGACTCTTTGTGAATACTACTAATTCAAATGAAGGTGATTTCCGTTCCAGGCTACTCGCTTTCCTGTGGGCGAGCGACGAGCCGCTTCCTGCGCTGACGCTCCGTGCAGGGTCTCGTCTGTCTCGCTATCCCACGGGAGTCGAGTAGCCTTGCACTCCAATCAACAATAGTGTAGAACTTTAAATATTTTCTTCCCTCAAAAGTAAAGTAAAAGTATGTTACTCACCATCATTAAATGGATATAATGGAACAATTATATAGTTGTTGCGCTACATTTTATGTATAGAATCACTTTGTTGCTTTACATAAAGCCACTTATTGCTACCGCTCTGCTTTCGCATTGAAAAATGTTATCAAAGCTCCATTTTTGCGCAAAATAGTGATGGCTAAGACTTCAATTTATCACTATACATTTGTGTGAAATGCCAGAAGAAAATACTATGAGCAGTGGTTGATTGGAGTGTAGACTGAGTGACTCCTCGGGGATTCAGCGTCACAGGTGAGACCCTGGAGCGAGCAATGCGAGTGAAGCGGCTCATCGGACGCCCCCAGGAAAGCACTCAGTCGGAACGGAGATCAACCCCTCGTTTTGAAAAAGGGCTATACTTTTTAATTTGTCACCTTGATGTCATTGACATAATAGTATTTCAACAACATGAAAAATGAACTCTCTTTAGCAAACGAGAGTTCATTTTTGTATTATTTAGTGTAATTATCGAAATAGCCTTGAATATAAATCATTGGTGTTCCTTTATCACCTGAACCAGAAGTTAGGTCAGATAGAGAACCAATTAGGTCTGTTAAGCGACGAGGTGTTGTTCCTTGAGCTGCCATTTGACCAGTTAAATCTTCATCTTTATTTTGGATATAGTCAGAAATCGCTGCTTTTAATTCATCACCACGAAGATCAGCAAAATCATTATCTGCTAGGTATTTTAATTTAACTTCATTTGGTGTTCCATCTAATCCAGCAGTATAGGCTGGTGAAACAACAGGGTCAGCTAATTCCCAAATTTTACCCACAGGATCTTTGAATGCACCATCACCATAAATCATGACTTCAACTGTTTTACCAGTAACCTCTTTGATTTTTGCTTGGATACCGTCAACAATTGGCTGGCAAGTATGCGGGAATAATTTCACACTATCTTCAGTTGCTTTGTTTGAGCCAAGTAAACCGTATTCCTCATTGAAGCCTGAACCGTTCATAGATGCTGATAAGATATTATCAAGGCTGTATACTTTTTCAGCCCCATTTGCTGTTAGAATACGTTTTGTGCGTAGGCGTGTATGAATATCACAAGTTAAAACACTCTTCGTATAGTCCAAAATTGTTTTTGGATTATTTGAAAAGATAACCTCACAAGTAGCACCTTCAGCTTCGATTAATTCCTTATAATATTCAATATAATCTACACCTGTAAATGTGTGTTTTTTATAGCCGAAATGCTCACGGAATTCAACTTCATTTAATGTATCTGTCCAAGGGTTAATTCCTTTTACATCGAGCTCGTCGATATCAACTAGGTGATTACCAACCTCATCAGATGGATAACTTAACATAAGAACGACTTTTTTAACGCCTTTAGCAATACCACGTAAGCAGTTTGCGAAACGGTTACGGCTAAGAATAGGGAAAATAACACCAACAGTATCATCACCAAATTTGGCAGCTACGTCAGCTGCGATGTCGTCGATTGATGCATAGTTACCTTGTGCACGTGCTACGACAGATTCTGTTACTGTGACAATGTCTCGATCTTCAATTGAATAGCCTTCAATCTGTGCGGCATTTAATACCGTACCAACAACGATTTGTTCAATATTATCGCCTTCGTTAATAATTGGACCACGAAGACCTCTTACAACTGTACCAACTACACGTTCCAAAATAATCTCTCCTCATTAACAGGTAAATGTTTTATGTGAATAAAAATCAATATAATTTTACTATACGCTCCTTTAATGATATAAGTAAAATTAATAGTTCGTATAATAGCTATAAGGAGTGCTTATATGATAGGGAAGTTAGATTTATACCGTGTTTTTAGTGTTGTTGCTAAAAATAATAGCTTTTCAAGGGCTGCTAGGGATTTATATATGACACAGCCAGCTGTTAGCCAAGCCATGATGCAATTAGAAAAGGAACTTGGTACACGTCTCTTTAATCGCACACCTAAGGGGGTAACACTAACAACTGAAGGTAGTCTTTTATACGAGTATACGAATTCAGCGTTAGGTCTTTTAGATGCTGGTGAGGAAAAGCTACTGGAATTTAAAAATTTAACAACTGGTCAACTAAAAATTGGTGTAGGAGATACGATTTCCCGCTTTTTTTTAATGCCATATCTAGAGGCATTTCATACCATGTATCCCAACATAAAATTGCAAATGTTAAATGGGACGACATCGGAAATTTGTAATTTTATTAAGTCTGGTGAGGTGGATATAGGACTTTGTAATTTTCCGATAGAAGATGCGACATTACAGTTAACCGTATGTACTGAGGTTCAAGATGTTTTTGTATGTGGTGAAAAATACCGAACATTAACGTCAAAAAAATTAAGCTTTGAAGATCTTTTAAAATTTCCCCTTGTTTTTTTAGAGCAAAAATCAAATTCCAGAAAATATGTAGAAGATTATTTATTTGCAAGAGGAATACATATCGAACCTGAGTTTGAGCTAGGGTCGCATGATCTTGTGCTGGAATTCGCACGTAGTAATTTAGGCATTGCTTGTGTAACGAAAGAATTTTCTAAGGATTATTTGCAACGAGGACTTTTATATGAGTTAACATTAACTGAACAAATACCAGCCCGTAGTATAGGCATGTGTTATTTAAAGAGTGTTCCACTTTCACGGGCGGCTGCAAAATTTGTAGATATTATAGAGCAAAAGCAGGAGCGTAAACGTTTAAATCCGAGAAATATTAAGTAAGCTTAGCGACTAGTAATAGCATGCTAAGCTTTTTTGAGTAGAGCTTCAATAAGCGTGTCAGCATTACGCTTATTTTTCATCGTGGGAGAGTATAGATATGAAAATGTTCGCATAAAATGCTGCTCTTCTAAATGTAAAACTTTGATATCCCCACTCTTTAATTCACGTTCAATAACACTTGCAGATAGTAATGAAAGTCCAAGCCCTTGTATAACGCTCTCCTTGACACCCTGATTACTGCTAACGGTAAGAAGTGAATGTACTTGAAGTCCATTTGCTCTAAATAAATGGTCTAAATAGTAGCGTGTACCTGAGCCTTCTTCCCTCGCAACCCAGTTCTGCTGCTGCAGGTTCTCAACAGTAATAGTGGGTTCCTTTACAAGAGGATGATTACTGGCGCTAACAATAAATAATTCGTCCTGCATAAATGGTTTAATAATAAGTTCATGGTCATGAGCCTGCCCCTCAATAAGACCAATATCAACCTGCAATAATTTTGTATACTGAATGATTTCTTTCGTATTACCAATAATAATTTGAAGCTCCAGCTGAGGAAATTGCTTTTGCAGGCTCGCAATGATGGGAGGCAGTATATATTCACCAATTGTAAAGCTTGCGCCAATAATAAGTGTACCTTGAATCTCATGATGATAGGCTAAAATTTCTTCCTTTGCTTGCTCTGCAATGGCAATTATTTGTTTTGCTCGATTATATAAAATTTCTCCAGTTGGTGTGATTTGTACAGATTTTGGTGAACGAATAAATAAAGTAGTTTGCAGTTCTTGTTCTAAATTTTTAATGTGTAAGCTTACACTTGGCTGCGAAATATGGAGTATTTCGGAGGCTTTTGTAAAATTATTAACCTCGACTAGTGTGATAAAAGTTTTTAAAGCATCATATTGCATGCCATCACTCCTACTATTAAAAATATTAATAATCATGATTATATATATGTATTTTACTGATGACTAACTTTTTAATAAAGTAAAATCATAAAGGATGAAAGAAGTGAACATCATGGTGAATGGACAAAATCGATTAAAAAGCTTCCTAGCCCCAGCATTTATCAAGGGGATATTGTTAACACTCCTTATTGCTCTATCGGCAAAATATATTTCAACATTTCCGTTCTTCTCAATATTGGGCCAGCTTGTCATTGCTATTCTATTAGGAATGGCTTGGAGAGCAGCTTTTAAGGTGCAGGATTCATGGCAGGGCGGTATATCATTTTCAAGTAAAAAATTATTAAGATTTGGGATTGTTTTATTAGGAATGCGCTTGAATTTAGCGGATATTTATCATGCTGGAGTGAGTGTTTTTCTAATTGCATTATTAGATTTAGTATTTGCCTTAGTGATTGTCTATGGTTTGACAAGGGTGTTTCATGTCGAACGAAAACTGGGCATTTTAACAGCTTGTGGGACAGCCATTTGTGGAGCAGCTGCTGTCGTTGCTATTGCTCCTCAAATTAAAGCGAATGAAAAAGAAACAGCGGTGGGTGCAGCAATTGTCGCGTTACTAGGCACGTTATTCACGTTAGTCTATACATTGTGCTATTCATTTTTTGGGCTAGCACCAACGGAATATGGTGTTTTTGCAGGAGGTACCTTACATGAAATTGCCCATGTGATTGCGGCAGCATCAGCTGGTGGCAATGAAGCTATCGATATGGCGGTTATTGTTAAACTAACCCGTGTGGCTTTACTCGTGCCAGTAGCAATCATTATTGGTATTTTTTATCGGAAAATGGAGAGAGGGCAGGAAAAAAATTCATTTTCGCTGTCAATTATCCCGTGGTTTATTCTTGGCTTTTTAGCAATGAGTGCAATTAATTCATTAGGAATAGTTCCATCTAATGTAGCGCAGGCATTTGTTAATATTGCCTATATTTTAATTGGCATGGCCATGGCTGGATTGGGATTAAACGTAGACATAAAAACCTTTAAGCAATTAGGTGTAAAAGCCTTTATTGCAGGTCTTATCGGTTCAATTTGCCTATCGGCTGTAGGATACCTTTTAGTTATTTTTATACAGCAATAAAGAATTTCAAAAAACCCTGCATATTTTCGAATATGCAGGGTTTCATAGTGTTGAAAAACTAAATGGTCAAGGGATTCTTTGTGAACACTACTAAGTCAAATGAAGGTGATTTCCGTTCCAGGCTACTCGCTTTGTCGCTGACGCTTCGCTTTCGCGCAGAGCAAGGCTTCCTGTGGGCGAGCGACGAGCCGCTTCCTACGCTGGAGGAACGAAGGCTAAGTGCGTCACGTCCTGTGACAACGCCTTCGTGACCAACATCGTGTTGGCCTCAGGGTCTCGTCTGTCTCGCTATCCCACGGGAGTCGAGTAGCCTTGCACTCCAATCAGCAATAGTGTAGAACTTTAAATATTTTCTTCCCTCAAAAGAAAAGTAAAGTAAAAGCATGTTACTCACCATCATTAAATGGATAGAATAGTGGCACAATTCTACAGATGTTAACCTACATTTTATGCGTAAAACAAACTACTTTGTAACTTTACATAAAGTACTCCTCTGTTTTCACATAGAAAAATGTTATCAAAGCTCCATTTTTGCACAATATAGTGATGGCTAAGACTTCAAATTTATCACAATATATTTGTGTGAATTGCCGGAAGAAAATACTATGAGCAAAGGTTGATTGGAGTGTAGACTGAGTGACTCCTCGGGGATTCAGCGTCACAGATGAGACCCTGGAGCGAGCATATTAGGGAACGAAGGCTAAAAGCATCACGTCCTGTGATAACGCCTTCGTGACCAACCTCCTGTTGCCCCAAGCGGCTCATCGGACGCCCCCAGGAAAGCACTCAGTCGGAACGGAGATCAACCCCTCGTTTTGAAAAAGGGCTATACTTTTTAATTTGTCACCTTGATTTCATTGACATAATAGTATTTCAACAACATGAAAACCCTGCATATTTTCGAATATGCAGGGTTTTTTTAGATAGAATCAGAAGATAATTTAATGATAAATTAGCGAGCTGCTTCGATTGAAGACGCTAATTCTGCTATAACGATTTTGCTGCCTATCATTGGACTATTTTCAGGTTTTGCTCCCTCTGAGCCCGGCTCTGGACGATGATGTGCAGCTGCGAATGCATCGCTATCTCGCCAAGCTTGGAAATGTTCCTTTGATTCCCAGTACATGTTGACACTCATTTCGTCATAAGTTGGGTCATCCGTTGACACTAACACCTCTACTTTATGAAAACCTTCAAACTGTTGTAGCGGTCCTGGCTTTGTAAAATTCGGTGCCATTTTTGCAGCAAAGCCGGGTTTGACCTGAATACGATTTGTTACAATAATCATGTTTTCTACCCCCCTAATCATTTTCTAAATAAAGAAAATCTATTAACTTGAATGAAATTATCAATGATTATCATTCGCAATCAATGATAATTGTCGTAGGAAGACATTGTCAATAGAATAGCAATGTTTATACTAAAAAGGTTAAAGGACATTTCCAAATATGTAAAGTTTATTGTCAGTATAAATCGTGTTTAAACGGATTTATCTGATTGGATTCCAGACACTTAGCTGACATATTCCGATGATATAATGATAACACGCAAGCTAGGGACGAGGTGAAGGACATGGCAAAAATATTAATTGTAGAAGACGAATATGCCATAAGTCAGGTGTTAAAAGCTTATTTAAAAAAGGTTGGCTATGATGTGATGCAATGTTTTAATGGCGGGCAGGCACTGACTGTGTTTCAAGAGTGTCAACCAGATTTAGTGCTACTAGATATTATGTTGCCAGAGAAAAATGGTTGGAGAATTTTAGAGGAAATAAGAGGTATTAGTTCTTGTCCCATCATTATGTTAACGGCATTAGGAGATGTAAATTACCGTTTAGAGGGCTTTGATCAAGGTGTAGATGATTATATTGCTAAACCCTTTATAGCAGATGAGGTAGTGGCAAGGGTAAAGGCTGTTCTAAGACGTGCCGAAGGAAATCAGTCAGCAGAAAAAAAGAAATTTGGCGAGCTTGAAATAGATATGAAGGCACATCGAGTACTACTGAATGGAGAGGAGATCATTTTAACGCCTAGAGACTTATCAGTGCTATTATTTTTGGCTGAGCATCCCAATCAAACATTTACACGCGATCAGTTAATTGAGCAAGTTTGGGGCTGGGAGTATGATGGCAGCGATCGAGCAGTTGATTTAGCGGTGAAGCGACTGCGAAAGGCATTGACAGATTGGGATGAGGCAGATGGAGAAATAAAGACATTACGTGGATTGGGGTATCAGCTAAGTGTTCCAAAAAGGTAAACGTATATCTTTACTCAACTACTGGACAAGTCGCTATTTATTGACGCTCTTTGTAGGACTAGCCATTATCTCTTTTATATCCGCAGTATGGATTCGTCATACAACATTTGAAAACCGATTGGAAATGATGAAGTTTTTAGCTGATGAAACAGTATTTCGTCTTACAGATACTACAGGATCCAATAATGGACCTATAGGTGGAATTCCAGGTTTTATTGGCAACCGAGAACGGTTTAGCATGAGAGAAATTGATCCTATCTTATATGTTGCTGACACAGAAGGCAATGTCTTAACAAGTAATCGACCAATTCCTCCAGGCAGTGCAAAAAATGTGGCCAATTTACTTGATGGTGAAGAAGATACAAAAAAAATAATCGACATGAATAAGGGAGGAGAGTCAGTTCAATATGTTGTAAAACGAAAAATTGAAAATAATCAGAAGGTAATTGGCTGGGTGCTTGTGCTTGAGAAAAAGGAAAACTTAACGAAGGTTAATCAAGCATATGGTCAATTAGCGTTACTGATAGGAGCCCTTGCCTTATTAGGATGGGGAGCTATTTATTTGTTGTCAAGGCGTTTGGCACATCCAATCAAACAAGTCGCCGAAGCCGCGAAGCAAGTGCAAGAGGGTAACTATACAGTCAATCTACCTGAAAATATTAAGGAAGAGGAAATTTATGAGCTCGTTACGTCCTTTAAGGAAATGGCTAATCGATTAGAGCAATTGGAAAAAACAAGGACAGAGCTATTAGCAGGTGTTACACATGAGCTTAAAACGCCTGTCACATCAATTAGTGGACTTTTACAAGCGGTGAGGGATGGAATCGTTACAGATCAAGATGCTAATGAATTTATTCAAATGGCGCTAGTTGAAACGACGAAAATGAAGACTATGGTTGGCGATTTATTAGCCTTCAATCAGTTTGCCGTCGATGCCATTCCTGTAAGACTAGAGACAGTTAATGTTAATCAACTTATACGTGATGCAGTTACCCAGTGGGAGGTAATGCAGGAAGAGGAAGCGGTAAAAATTCATATACAATTGCTTGCAAAAACCGTCTATGTACAGGCTGATGCTGTCCGAGTGCAGCAAATTGTCACGAATTTATTAACGAATGCAAGACAGGCCATGCAGGAGGGAGCCGTAACAATTAGATTGTTGGAGAAGAATGATACGATTTCTATTAATGTGCGAGACACTGGGCATGGTATTCCTCAAGAGGAGCAGGCATTTATTTTTGAACGCTTCTTTAGAGGCGAAAATAAAAAATACACCATTCGCGGACTAGGTTTAGGTTTATCACTTAGTAAAATGATGGCTCAGTCAATTGGCGGCGATTTACGACTGATAGAAAGCAATTCTTCAGGAACATGCTTTGACCTTTCATTGAAAAAGGCTACTACGCTATAAAAGGCGTGGTAGCTTTTTCTTTTGTAAAGATTTTTTGAAGGAAATGTAAAGCTGACATCTGACTGACACATTAGACCTTTATAGTATGTTTTGTAAACGAGAAGCCAAGAGAAAGGGCGGGATCATGTTATGAAAAATAGGCTTTTCCGAACGCTAATCTTACCTGCTGGATTCGTCATGCTACTAGCCGGCTGTACTGTGGGCAGTGATTACGTAGCAAAGGTTGATGGAGAGAAGATTCTACAAGCAGAATTAGATAATGCGTTGCATGAACAATACGGTACTGAAGTACTTGAAACATTAATCACAAACAAAATGGTTGAGCTTGAAGCAAAGAAGCTAGGCGTCACTGTATCTGAGGACAGTATTCAATCAGAGTATGAAGAGATAATAGAGTCATATGGTGGTGAAGAAGCCTTACAGAAAGCTTTGGAAGCTAATGGGCTAACAGAGGAAAGTGTAAGAGAAAATATTCGCATGTATCAGCTTACTAAAAATGTTATTGCTACGGGCATAGATATTACAGATGAGGAAGTAGCTCAATATTTTGATAACAATAAGGAGAGCTATGGACAACAAGAAAAGGTTGTAGCCAGTCAAATTTTATTGGAGGATGAGACAACGGCAAAGGATGTATTGAAAAAGCTAAAAGCCGGTGAGGATTTTTCGGAGCTAGCAAAGGCATATTCAATAGATTCAGCAACAAGTGAAAATAGTGGTGAAATTGGCACCATTAGTCGAGGTCAAATGGACGAGGCGTTTGAGAAAGCAGCATTCGGTCTTGAGAAAAATAGTATTAGTGATATCGTTCAAACATCTGAAGGCTATCACATCGTTAAAGTAACCGATAAGGTACCTGCAAAAGAGGCAGAACTCAAGGATGTCAAAGATAATGTTTATGCCACTATTCTTGAAGAGCGGATAAATGAAGAATATACATCTTGGCTAAATGAAAAACAAGAGGAATATAAAATCGAGAGAAAATAAGGAGTGGCTTATATGTCTACTATAACTTCGTTTAATCCTAACGGTCGAAGGGAGATCAAACAAGCAATTTCTTATCCCGACTATGCCTTATTAAAATCCAAGCTATGGCATGTGATGCAGTTAGACAAGCATGCAGGGATGAATGGTAAATATTTAATTCGCAGCACTTACTTCGATAATTTTGCTAATAAGGTTCTTAATGAGAAAAAGGAGGGCTATATCAACCGTGATAAATACCGAGTACGAGTTTATGATAAATCCTCAGCCATTATTAATTTGGAAAGGAAAAGTAAGCGTAATAATCTTACCTTTAAAACAAAGTGTGCTATCTCCCGAAAGGAATATGAAAAAATGCGTAGTGGCGAAACATCTTGGATGGAAGAAGATCAACGCCCATTAATTCGGGATTTATATCAGGAAATGAAGTATAACCAGCTGAAACCAGTTACGGTCGTCGATTATGAGAGAGAGGCATATGTGTATGCTTATGGAAACGTGAGAATCACCTTTGATAGCAAGGTGCAATCAAGTCTCCGTAATACAGATATGTTTAATACCAAATTACCCATGGTGGATGTACTTGAACCAAACCTAGTTATTTTAGAGGTGAAATATGATGACTACTTACCAGATATGATTAAGTATTTACTGCAATCAGTAGATACACGTGCAGAAGCCTATTCAAAATATCAACTTAGTCGAATGTATGGCTAATATAAAGGAGAAATGAACAATGGATACAATCAAGTTTAGTGATATTTTTAAATCTAACTTTTTAGAAAAAACAACCTCATTTTCATTAATAGATTCAGTTATTGGCTTAGTAGTAGCCTTCTTTGTTGGAATTTTTATTTACGCTGTATATAAGAAGACCTTTAATGGTGTAATTTACTCCCATTCTTTTAATATTTCACTGCTAATTATGACAATGGCCACTGCGCTCGTTATTATGGGAATCAGTTCAAACGTGTTGTTATCGTTAGGTATGGTTGGTGCGTTATCAATCGTGCGTTTCCGAACACCCATTAAAGACCCTATGGATTTAGTCTATATTTTCTGGGCAATCGTTTCTGGGATTCTATGTGGCGCAGGGTTTATACCACTTGTTATTATTGGTGCAGTTTTAATTGGGCTTGTGCTACTGGTCTTTGTAAACAAAATTACTGTGGAAAATCCATATTTATTAATTGTGAAATTTGAAGAAGAACTAGCTTGTGATGAAGTAGAAAGAATTATCGCTGCACAATCTAATAAATTCGCTCTAAAATCAAAATCCATTATGCAACATGATGAAATTGAAACAACCTATGAAATTCGTGTGAAACAAAATGATGCCAAGCTAATGGATCATCTGACAAAGGTACCAGGAGTAAAATCAGCAGTAATGCTTAGTTACGATGGTAATTTCACAGCTTAGTAAGCATTTTAGAAACCTATGAAGAGAGGTGAAAATCATGATTAAAGCAAGAGCTGTCTATCTTAGTATGGCAATTCTACTTCTCCTCTTTGTTGTCATATATGCTGTGCTTCCAAATGTAGGTATTGAAACTAAAAATACCAAGTTTTCTTATGAGAATATTGTGTTTAATAACAACAAAGTGGCAACAGTAGACATTGAAATTGCTGAGGAAGACTGGGCAGATATGCTAGAAAATGCTGCGGCAGAGGAGTTAAAGAAGGCGGATATTACGGTTAATGGTAAGAAAATAGAAAATGTAGCGATTCGTACAAAAGGGAATTTATCACTGCGTTCAGTTGTTAACAGTGATTCGGATCGCTATAGCTTAAAAATTGATTTTGACTACTATGATAATACACAGAGCTTATATGGTTTGAAAAAATTAAATATAAATAATAATTATAGTGATTCTACTTTAATGCGAGAATATATCTCTTATGAACTGATGGAGCAAATGGGACTACCTACACCCGCACATTCTTATATGTATGTCACAGTGAATGGAGAAGAACGTGGTTTATATTTAGGAGTTGAAGCGGTAGATGAAACCTTCCTAGCAAATAACTATGGCTCTAATAACGGCTTCTTGTTTAAGCCAGATGGTACAGGCAGTGATTTAAAATATATTAGTGATAATATTGCCGATTATACGGGAATTGGTTTAAAAACGAATGAAGCCAATGTTGATCAATCAAAGTTTATTAAAATGATTGAAGCCATCAATAATGGAGGTGACATTGATAAGTATATTGATGTCGATGAAATGCTACGCTACTTTGCTGTGAACACTGCCCTTGTAAATCTGGATAGCTATCAGGGGAATATGAAGCACAATTACTATTTGTATGAAGACAATGGCGTGTTTTCGATTATACCTTGGGATTACAATATGTCCTTTGGTGGCTTCGGTGCTGGGGGCGGTAGAATGGGGGGCAATAGTGATTTCCAGAACAATAAGGATTTGAAAGCTAGGCAATTCAATGCAACAGATGATTTTAAGAATAACGAACGCTCTAAACAACAACCAAACGTTGATCGAAATCAGAATGGGATAGATATGGCTGCAGGCATGTCTGGAAATCTAATACAAGATAGTGCGATTAATTTTAGTGTGACAACACCTGTATCTGGTACAACATTAGAAGAAAGACCATTATTAAACGCCTTGCTATCCAATGAGAAATATCGTACGCAATATGAAGGTTATTTACAGGAACTAGCTACTAAATATTTAACAGAAGAGTATATACAGAAGATAACTAAAAATCTAGCAGTTCTCTTAACAACTTATGTGGAAGCAGACCCTACGAAATTCTCTACAACTGAGCAGTTTTTAGAGGCCGTAGAAGGGGAAAATAGTCTCCCTGAATTTGCTAAACAACGATCAGCATCTATTTTAAAGCAATTGTCTGGCGAGCTTGTTGTAGAAGCGTCAACATCACAAGGTAATATGGGGATGCCTAATCCTAATGATAATGGTGATATGAACGGCAACCCTATGCCTGAGGATTTTGATCCTTCACAGCTTCCTTCTTTCAATCAGGATGGCAATAATCAAGGGGAGCGCCCTGCTGGCGGCAGCCCAATGCAACGACCTGATCAAAATGGTGGGCCGATGGGAATGCCTGGCCAAAATAATGAACAGTTAAATCAAGCAACAGTCATTGATAAAAATACTGTGATTACAATAGTCGTTTGTTTGACCCTATTAATAGTTGCCCTTCTTGGTGTTCTTAAATTCAAGCGAAGAGGTCGATAAAAAATAACCATATCCAAAACTTTTGGGTATGGTTTTCATGTTGTTGAAATACTATTATGTCAATGAAATCAAGGTGACAAATTAAAAAGTATAGCCCTTTTTCAAAACGAGAGGTTGATTTCCGTTCCGACTGAGTGCTTTCCTGGGGGCGTCCGATGAGCCGCTTGGGGCAACAGGAGGTTGGTCACGAAGGCGTTATCACAGGACGTGATGCTTTTAGCCTTCGTTCCCCTAATATGCTCGCTCCAGGGTCTCATCTGTGACGCTGAATCCCCAAGGAGTCACTCAGTCTACACTCCAATCAACCATTGCTCATAATGTTTTCATTGGCTTTCACATAAATGTATAGTGATAAATTGAAGTCTTAACCATCACTATTTTGCGCAAAAAAAAAACGGAACTTTGATAACATTTTTCTATGCGAAAGCAGAGGAGTACTTTATGTAAAGTGTCAAAGTAGTTTTATGCATAAAATGTAGGTTGACAGCTATAGAATTGTACCATTATTCTATCCATTTAATGATGGTGAGTAACATGCTTTTACTTTACTTTTGAAGGAATAAAATATTTAAAGTTCTACACTATTGCTGATTGGAGTGCAAGGCTACTCGACTCCCGTGGGATAGTGAGACAGACGAGACCCTGCACGGAGCGTCAGCGCAGGAAGCGGCTCGTCGCTCGCCCACAGGAAAGCGAGTAGCCTGGAACGGAAATCCACCTTCATTTGACTTAGTAGTGTTCACAAAGAATCCCTTGACCATTTAGTTTTTCAACACTATGTAACCATATCCAAAACTTTTGGGTATGGTTTTGCTTTTTATCATGCTAAAATTAAGCATTCTTTTTTTGAGGAGTCAACTAGTATGAATGAACATCAATATGATAAGTATTTGCATATTAATACAGTTGGTGAACAGTATGGTTTTCCTAAACTTGCGCATTATCACCGCTACGAGCCAACGCCATATACAGGCTTAGAACAATTGTTTTCAGCCTATAAAATGCCTGATAATACAGTGTTTATTGATATGGGATGTGGGAAAGGAAGAGTTCCTATTTATGTGCATCATAAATTTCACATCCAGACAATTGGAATAGAAATGGATGCAGGCTTTTATGCAGAAGCTGAGAGTAATAAAAGGAGCTATCTTCAAAAAAATAATGCGCCAATACCCATCTCCTTTATTCATGCGATAGCGGAAGAATATATGGTTCAACCATGCGACACAGTTTTCTTTTTTTTCAATCCATTCTCTATTCATATTTTCCGTACAGTCATTCATAATATTTGGAAGTCTTATGAGCAACATATGCGTGAAATTCATATTATTCTTTACTACCCACCATATGATTATTTACAGTTTTTACTCCATGGAACACCATTTGAATTAATCCATGAGATTCATTTAGAAAATGAAAAAAATATAAACGAGCGCCTCTGTGTGTTTGCGTTAAAAAAAGCTTAGAGCACCTACTCTAAGTTTTTTTATGCTCATGCAAATCCCACCCTTTATTTTCCCGGAAATAAATATATGGTCCCTCAAAATGATAATTTAGAAGCAAGTGTTTCCAAATAAAAATGTAATTAAAGACTGGCTCTATTGAACTAAATCAGTCAATTTTCGAAAAACGGACTTCAAATAAGAGATATTTTTATAAAAAACAATTGAAAATAATAGGTTTATACAAATGTAGACTGAGAATTGATAGATTATTCTTAAATAACTAATTATACTGAAAAATCACTCTAGACTAAATATAAAGAATGTTTTACAATGTAAAAGGCTTAAATGAATAATATTTAATTCAGTTTTAGATAGTTATAAATAATTATTTTTGCTATTGAGGAATTGCATTTAATTGTTTATAATTATCAGAAATATCTAATATTTGAGAAATTTTCAGGGGGAATATAATTATGAAAGAGAACAAAAAGCTTAAAAAGTTCGGTTCACTTTTAGTTGCTTCTTCATTACTTGCTGGTGTACTTGCTGGTTGTGGTGCTGGAGATAGTTCAAGTTCAGGAGGAAGCTCATCATCAGGTGGTTCATCAGGCGGTGGTTCATCTGACGGCGAGACAATCAAAATCGGTGCAAACCTAGAGCTTTCAGGTAACGTAGCTTCTTATGGATCTTCGATTGGATTAGGCGCAGAGCTTGCTGTGAAAGAGATTAATGACAAAGGCGGTATCGATGGTAAAAAAATTGAGCTGATTAAAGTAGATAACAAATCAGAAAACTCAGAGGCAACTGCAGCAGCCATTAAACTAATAACACAGGATAAAGTAGTAGCGATGCTAGCTCCTGCAACTTCTGGTAATACAGTTGCAACAGTGCAAATTGCCAACGACAAGAAAGTTCCAATTGTTACTGGTTCTGGGACAGCCCCAAATATTACAGTAAATGAAGATGGCAGCGTTAACGAATATGCATTCCGTACTTGCTTTATTGATCCATTCCAAGGGATTGTAGCTGCAAACTTTGCCTCTAATGAATTACAAGCGAAAAATGTAGCTATTTTTGCTGACAATGCATCTGATTATGCTAAAGGTCTAGCAAAATCATTTAAAGAAACAATTACTAAAAATGGTGGTAAAGTCGTAAAAGAAGAAGCATATGTAGCTAAAGACGCTGATTTCCGTACACAGTTAACGAATATTAAAGGAGCGAACCCTGACTTCATCTTTATCCCTGGATACTATGAAGAGGTTGGTTTAATTGTTAAACAAGCGCGTGAAATGGGTATAGATGTTCCATTGATGGGCGCTGATGGCTGGGATTCGCCAACATTAGTAGAGCTAGCTGGTAAGAAAGCGCTTAATAATACGTATATTACAAACCACTACTCTGCGGAAGACCCAGATCAAAAAATTCAAGACTTCGTAAAAGCATTTAAAGCTGCGAACAAGGATAAAGCACCTGATGCATTCAATGCACTTGGCTATGACTCAATCTATTATATTGCAGATGCTATTGAGCGTGCAGGCTCTACAGATGGGGAAGCAATTAAAAAAGCATTAGCAAAAACAGAAGATCTTTCTTTAGTAACAGGTACTTTCTCAGTTGACGAACAACATAACCCAATTAAAACAGCAACAGTTCTTGAATTCCAAGACGGTAAACAAGTGTTCAACTCTAAAGTTAATCCTTAATGTTTGTAGGGGGGAGGCGGGTAAACACGCCTTCCTTTTTTATGTGTAGTAGATAGCTAGAGTTTGTGAAAAACATAGATTCTAGCAAAAGGAATTGGAAAAACTTTTGATGAGGGACACAATTTATTCTGCATTCAATAATACCATGTAGAGTACGTCCCGTTTTTGCATTTTTCAAAAAGTAAAAGGAGTGAACGCTCATGGAATGGATACAGCAGCTTGTGAATGGTATTTCACTAGGTAGTATCTACGCATTAATAGCGTTAGGGTATACGATGGTATACGGGATTATTAAGCTAATTAACTTTGCCCACGGCGATGTTTTCATGATTGGGGCATTTATTGGCTTTTACGCAATTGCTAAATGGGAGCTTGGCTTTTTCCCAGCACTATTATTGGCAATGGCAATCTGTGCAATATTTGGTGTTCTCATTGAACGCATTGCGTATAAGCGTTTACGAAATGCTACACGAATTGCTGCATTAATTACTGCAATTGGTGTTTCACTATTAATCGAATATACGACGATTTTCTTCAGGGGTGCGCAACCAGCAGCCTATCCTGATGTCATTAAAAATAAATCATTTGATATTTTCGGCGTTCAAATCAGCAGTACATCCATTTTAATTTTATCTGTCGCAGTTGTACTGATGTTTCTTTTACAATTCATCGTGCATAAAACAAAAATCGGAAAGGCGATGCGTGCCGTTTCTCATGATGCGGATGCAGCGCGTTTAATGGGAATTAACGTTGATAATACCATTTCAGCGACATTTGCTATTGGTTCAGCATTAGCAGGAGCTGCTGGCGTTATCTTTGGTGTGTATTATACGAAAATCGATCCTTTGATGGGGGTTATTCCTGGAGTTAAGGCATTCATCGCAGCTGTTCTTGGTGGTATAGGAATTATTCCTGGAGCTATGGTTGGCGGCATGCTATTAGGTGTAGTGGAGTCATTAGTGAGTGCGCTCGGCTTCTCGTTATGGCGTGATGCGGCAGCATTCGTTATTTTAATTTTAATTTTAATCTTCAGACCATCGGGTATCTTTGGTAAAAACGCCCGTGAGAAAGTGTAGGTGAGCGGTATTATGAAAAAGTCTAAAGTTTTCTGGGGCTATGCCGTATTAGCGCTAGTCATCTATGCAGTTGTACAAATTCTTATTACCTCAGGTGTACTTGATATTTACTATCAAAATATGCTGATAACAATGTGTATTAACATTATGCTTGCGGTCAGCTTGCATATTGTTATTGGAATTACTGGTCAATTTTCAATCGGACATGCGGGGTTCTTAGCAGTAGGTGCATATATCTCTGCTATTATTACAACAAAGCTTATGCTGCCGTTCCCATTAGCAATCTTCTTAGGGGCGCTTGCTGCAGCAGTGGCAGGATTAATTGTAGGTATTCCAACATTACGATTAAAGGGTGACTATTTAGCAATTGCTACACTTGGCTTTGCAGAAATTATTCGTATTATTTTCTTAAATACGGATTATGTAGGCGGGGCAGCTGGGATGCAGGTTAAATATTTATCCAATTGGACATATGCATTCGTAGGTGTTTTTCTAACAATTCTAGTAATCTCAAATTTTACGAATTCTCGTCACGGACGCGCATGTATCTCTATTCGTGAGGATGAAATTGCGGCAGATGCGATGGGTATTAATACTACTTATTATAAAGTAGTAGCCTTCGCTATTGGTTCTTTCTTCGCCGGACTTGCAGGGGCTATATTTGCACATAATTTTTATATTATTCAGCCAACAACTTTCGGTTTCTTAAAATCATTTGATATTTTAATCTATGTTGTACTTGGCGGATTAGGAAGTCTTTCGGGCTCTGTTATTGCTGCGATCTTCCTAACTATGATTTCTGCGTACCTCGCAAACTTCCCAGAGACACGTATGATTATTTACAGCTTAGTATTAATTGTTGTTATGCTGTACCGTCCAACTGGTTTGATGGGAACAAAGGAAATTACGGATCTATTTAAGTTTGGTAAAAAAGGAGGTACAAAATAATGACTGGAAACCTTCTTATCAATGTTGAAAATATGGGCATTCAATTCGGTGGTTTAAAGGCTGTACAGGGCGTTAATATGTACCTAAATCAGGGAGAGTTAGTTGGTCTTATAGGACCAAATGGTGCTGGGAAAACGACGAGCTTTAATATGCTGACAGGTGTTTATACTCCAACTGAGGGTACCATTACATTTGATGGTATAAAGCTAAATGGGCTTGCCCCATATCAAGTCACACAAAAGGGCATTAGCCGTACATTCCAAAATATCCGTTTATTTAAAGAATTGTCTGTTCTAGATAATGTAAAAGTAGCGAATCATTCGCTTGCTAAGCATACAATGTGGTCCTCCATTTTTCGCTTGCCGAATCACTTTAAAGGTGAGGCAGAAATGGAGCTTCAATCCATTGAGTTCTTAAAAATCTTTGGACTAGACATTTATAAAGATGAGCTGTCCAAAAACTTGCCATACGGAATGCAGCGTCGATTAGAAATTGCTCGTGCCCTTGCAGCAAAGCCTAAGCTGTTATTACTAGATGAGCCAGCAGCAGGGATGAACCCACAGGAAACACATGATTTAATGGAGTTAATAGCATTTATTCGAAAAGAATTCGGCTTAACCATTCTTCTTATAGAGCATGATATGAGCTTAGTTATGGGTATTTGCGAACGTATCTATGTACTGGATCATGGTCAACTAATCGCTGATGGGACACCAGAAGAAATACGCAACAATCCGAAGGTAATCGAAGCTTACCTTGGTGAGGAGGTTATCAGCTAATGCTAAAAGTACAAAATATAGATGTATTTTACGGAAATATACAAGCATTAAAGGGCCTCTCTTTAGAAGTAAACGAGGGTGAGATTGTCACATTAATCGGTGCGAACGGTGCAGGTAAAAGTACATTATTAAAAACATTGTCTGGCTTGCTAAAACCTAAGGGAGGCATTATTGAATATGAGGGCTTCTCTATCGCAGGAAAGGCAGCTCAGTCTATTGTGAAATCTGGTATTTCGCATGTTCCCGAGGGACGTCGTGTCTTTGCTAATATGTCAGTAGAAGAAAACTTGGAGCTTGGAGCTTATCTTCGTAATGATAAGGCAGGGATAAAAAAAGATATGGATCATGTCTTTGAGCTATTCCCACGTTTACTAGAGCGTCGTAAACAACAATCAGGGACACTATCTGGCGGTGAGCAACAAATGCTTGCAATGGGGCGTGCATTAATGGCTAAACCCAAGCTGTTATTAATGGATGAGCCTTCAATGGGGCTTGCGCCGCTCATGGTAAAAAATATTTTCAATATTATTGAGCAGGTCAATAATGAGGGTACTACGGTATTGCTTGTTGAGCAAAATGCCAATATGGCACTGTCAGTAGCTAATCGTGCATACGTATTGGAAACAGGGCGTATTGTTCTTTCTGGTACAGCAAAAGAGCTACAAGAAAGTGAACAAGTAAAGGCAGCATATTTAGGCGGCTTATAAGAGGAAGAAGGCATCTCCATGTAGAGGTGCCTTTTTGCGTGTGGAAAATCAAAGAAGCGACGGATAGCAGTAGCATTCTTCCTTTATAATTTGGTAAGGTGAAATTAAAGGAGTGAGGTTATGAAGTATTCAGCGCAATATTTTATAGAAAAATTAAATTTGGCGGAGCACCCTGAGGGAGGATATTATAGATCTTCGTTTCGAGCTTCAGAGGATATAGCGGTTAGAGAAGTAGAACGACCAATTTATACTAGTATTTATTTCTTACTACGTTCGCAGGATATCTCGCATTTGCATCGTTTGAAATCAGATGAGCTTTGGTATTATCATGCAGGAAGTCCTCTGACAGTACATATGATTTTTCCAGATGGTACATATGAGGCACACAAATTAGGCTTAAATGTTGAAGAAGGGGAAGTACCGCAAGTTGTTGTGCCGAAAAATACTATTTTTGGCTCATCTGTAGAGGAAGCAGATACATTTAGTTTAGTTGGCTGTATGGTGGCACCAGGCTTTGATTTTGAGGACTTTGAATTATTTACACAAGATGAGCTTTTAGCTGATTATCCTCAGCATGAGGGTGTTATTCGAAAAATGGCTTATCAATCGATTCGATAAAAAGTAGCCGTCTCAGTTAATCGTGAGACGGCACATACTGTTTACCACAAAATTTTTTCAGGGTAATTGGTCATTATTTCAATATCATGCAATGCTTTTTTTGTAGAAATAGCAGCTTCCATTAATTGAGATTTAAGTGACATATATTCCTCATCCTCTAACATAATGCGCAGAGCAAATGCTGCTAGATGTGCTTTTCGTTCCTCCCAGCTTAATTGAATATACTCTAGATTCAGTACATCAATATACTGTGTAGCATAGCGAAAAGTTAAGGGGTTTTTTGTATGCAACATTCTTAAAAATACTAAGTATTCTTCCTCATTGAGTTCTTGTTCAAGACAATCTGCAACAGCTGCTTGGAACTTCCGTATAGCAGCAACATTAATATTCCAATCAGAAGAATCGATTAACTCTTTGTGCAGTTGAATGAAGTCGTTTAATGCAATGGCCATAAAAATAAGCTCAGGCCAAAGTACCTCCGTTGAGAAATAGGCGTTTTTATTTGGGAAAATTAATTCATGCTGTGTCAGTACACTTTTATTAAGGCCATTACTGACAAATTCCAGTTGACGCTCTCCCTTAGTAGCTTGTCGTAAATTGTAGCAAACATTCAAGATGCGAAGACGTGAACCTTGATAATCATAATATTTGTTTTCATCCCCTGTTATTTTGTGAATAGCATTTATAAGCTCATCTAAATCCCAAAAGTCACCGCTAATACGTGCTCCTGTTAACAATTCAGTACTCTGTATTGAAAGCATAATTCTCTCCCCTTACAATGCTTTATTTAGGTGTGTATTGAAGTAGTTTGAATAGTTCTGCTTTTTCCTTGTCCGTTAAATCGCGCCATTGTCCAACCTTTAAATGACCAAGTTTGATATTCATGATACGAATTCGCTGTAGACGCTTAACCGAATAACCGAGAGCTGAACACATACGGCGTATTTGACGATTTAGACCCTGTTCTAAAATTATTTTAAAGACTTTATCTGATATTTTTTCAACATGGCATGGCAAGGTTGTGGTATCCAAAATATCTACACCAGTCCCCATTTTCTTGATAAATGACTCCGTAATTGGTTGATCAACTTGCACAATATACTCTTTTTCATGATGGTTTTCTGCGCGGAGAATTTTGTTTACTATATCTCCGTCATTTGTTAATAATAACAGTCCCTCTGATTCCTTATCCAGACGTCCGATATGGAAAATTCGTAGAGGGTGATTGATAAAATCAACGACATTCCCTTTTATATGACGTTCAGTTGTACTAGTGATACCAACCGGTTTGTTTAAGGCAATATATACAAGCTGTTCTTCCTTTTTTACCTCTTTTCCATCAACACAAACAACATCCCCAGCTTCGACTTTACTGCCTACAGTAGCGAGCTCTCCATTAATGGTTACTTTACCTTCCTCAATCCATTTATCCGCACCACGGCGAGAGACGATGCCAGTTTCACTTAAATATTTATTAATACGCATATTGTTCTCCTATACATTTATATAATTTAAGTATACATTATCGTTGGTGACACCGTGAATGCTAGAAGCTTTTCTAGTAAAAATAAATTACTCGTAAAATTTTTAAAAAAGTTGAAATTATTTTTCGTTTCTGACAATATATTGAGTAAGAGGGTTTCTATGAAAATATTGTTATTACGATATATAATAATAGTTTTTGTAGATATTTTCTCATTATTTTGTGTAAAGGGGAGAAGTAAAATGGTTTATGCATTTCCAAACACTGAAGGATCGGTAGTTCAATTCAAAGAGAAATATGATAATTATATTGGTGGAGAATGGACACCCCCTGTGAAAGGTCAATACTTTGATAATATCACTCCAGTTACTGGACAAGTTTTTACACAAGCAGCACGTTCCACAGCTGAGGACATTGAACTTGCACTTGATGCAGCACATGCAGCAAAAGATACGTGGGGTAAAACATCCGCAACAGAGCGTGCAAACATTTTACTTAAAATTGCGGACCGTATGGAGCAAAATCTAGAAAAGCTAGCCGTTGCCGAAACATGGGATAATGGGAAAGCGGTACGTGAGACATTAAATGCAGATATCCCTCTAGCAATTGATCATTTCCGCTATTTTGCGGGTGCTTTACGTGCACAAGAAGGTGCAGTAAGCCAAATCGATAATGATACAGTTGCTTACCACTTCCATGAGCCAATTGGAGTAGTTGGTCAAATTATTCCTTGGAACTTCCCGCTATTAATGGCTGTTTGGAAGTTAGCACCTGCACTTGCAGCTGGAAACTGTGTGGTGTTAAAACCTGCTGAGCAAACACCAGTTTCGATTATGGTGCTTCTTGAATTAATAGAAGATTTATTGCCATCAGGTGTCCTTAATGTTGTGAATGGCTTTGGTCTAGAGGCAGGAAAGCCGCTAGCATCTAATCCTCGCATTGGTAAAATTGCCTTTACGGGTGAAACAACAACAGGTCGCCTAATTATGCAATATGCTTCACAAAACCTTATTCCAGTTACATTAGAATTAGGCGGTAAGTCACCAAATATTTTCTTTGAGGATATTATGGATAAAGATGATGCCTTTTTAGATAAAGCAGTAGAGGGCTTTGTGCTATTCGCACTTAACCAAGGGGAAGTATGTACATGTCCTTCCCGCGCATTAATTCAAGAATCTATTTACGATAAATTTATGGAGCGTGTATTACAGCGTGTAGAAGCAATTAAAGTCGGAAATCCACTTGATCCAAATACAATGATGGGTGCTCAGGCTTCAAGCGAGCAAATGGAGAAAATTCTTTCTTACTTAGATATTGGTAAGCAAGAAGGCGCTGAATGTCTAATTGGAGGGGAGAAAAACAATGTAGGTTCAGGCTTTGAAAATGGCTACTACATTAAACCAACTGTCTTCAAGGGGAATAATAAAATGCGTATTTTCCAAGAAGAAATCTTTGGACCAGTTGTTGCTGTCACAACGTTTAAAACAAAAGAGGAAGCATTGGAAATTGCGAATGACACATTATATGGTTTAGGTGCAGGTGTATGGACACGTGATATGAATACAGCATACCGCTTTGGTCGAGGTATTCAAGCAGGACGTGTTTGGACAAACTGCTACCATGCTTATCCTGCACATGCTGCATTCGGTGGCTATAAAATGTCAGGTATTGGTCGAGAAAATCATAAGATGATGTTATCTCATTACCAACAAACGAAGAACTTATTAGTTAGCTACAGTGAAAACAAACTAGGTTTCTTCTAATCCGTAGGGAGGTGCATGAGCGTGGTCGAGCGTGTTTTAGCAACAGAAGAAGCGCTGGCACTAATCGAATTATTGCAAGAAAAGCATGGGCCTGTTATATTTCATCAATCAGGTGGGTGCTGTGACGGATCTTCACCGATGTGTTACCCAAATGGTGACCTTATATTAGGTGATCAGGATATTTGCCTTGGGGAGATTGGTGGCACACCCTTTTATATGCATAAAAATCAATATGATTATTGGAAGCATACCCAAATAATTTTAGATGTGGTTGATGGTCGAGGCGGTATGTTTTCATTAGAAGGTGTTGAGGGAAAGCGATTTTTAACAAGATCAAGAGCCTTTTCCACAGATGAGTTAAAGGAACTGGGATTAATTTAAATCTTTTTTGTACTAAGAATCGCTCCATGTAATGGATAAGCACATAAACGTTGAGAGACGTAAAGTCATGTGAAAACAGCGGCAAAGGTGAGGTGCCGCTGTTTTTTCTATGTTAATTTTTCTGAAAAAGTGTATGTAGGGCTATATTTCTTGGAGAGTTACGTAACAGTAAAAATTGCTGTATTCGGTCTTGTAGAGTTACTGTGAATAAAGATTTTCTACTGGTTATGTTATTCAATATAATTACCTCCATTCTTTATTTGTTATTTCCATTAAACCATATAAAATCGGGTAACATACATTAAATTAAGCTTACTTTTTATGTTAATTGTTACAAATCGGAGATATTTTAAGAATGTGAAAAATACGTGGAGTTTGTCGAAAGATCAGAGGATAAGCAGCACATGACCTTTTATTGACCTAGGTATTTGTGACAGCAGCTAGTGAAAACAAACTCTGTATTGGTATTGGGTCATATAGGCTGAATCCTTTCAATTGGATTTTACGTATATAATTGAAAAAAGGAGTGTGCTGAATATGGATTATGTGATGATTGAAAATCAATTTACTCAAACAGTGGAAGCAGTTTCGAAGGCTGCAGGATGGACAGTTGATCGTAAAATTATCTTAGCAATCGCTAGCAAATATGTGGCATCAGGGAAGAGCTTTGATTCCGTTAAATATAAAGAAGTGTTACAAGAAATGAAGAAGCAATCGTCATGGATGTCCCCTTTAAGAACAACGGTAGGGTATAGTATTGCTGCAAATTTGATGGAGCAAGATGATATAGAGCATGCTGTTAAAAATTTGCTAACAAACGTCACTATAATGAAGGAAGTCAAATTTAGAAGTGGTAATTATACCTTTATAGGAGCTCAGTTTTTAACTGAAGAGGAAAGTGAAAAACATGCACATGCACAGTCAGCACGAGCTTTATTTGAAGAAATTCGCAAGCATCATCGATTTTTAACGTCCTATGAGGATATCCCGTATGCTGTATTATTAAGTAGCTCAATGGATGATGTTGAAGTACGGGCAGAAACGATGAACCGTTACTATAAAGAATTACGTACGTACAATTTTAATGCTGGCAATGAACTGCAATGGTTATCACAGGTACTGACTTTCTTATCTCCTCAATACGATAATAAGCTGGTGCCAAGTGTTGTTACGATTCGCGATACATTAAAAAAACAGGATGTTAAAGTTAAAACAATGCATTACCCATTGCTTGGTTTTTTAGCCATTCTTGAGGTAAAAAATGTTCACCTCCAACAAATTATAGATTTATATCATGAATTAAAGGGTATGAAGCTTTTGAAATGGCATCGTGAATTTGTATTATTTATGGCTATACAAATCGCTATTTATGATATAGCGAAGGTGCAACAATCTTTATCCATGACGATCATGTCATCCATTGAATTATTAATTCAAGCACAACAGGCAGCAATGTTAGCAGCAGTTACTGCGGCTACTGTAGCATCTAGTTCAAGTTCTTCGTGATAAAATAAAGAAGAATGATTTTATGGAGGTGCAATTGAAGGATGAAGGAAACAAAACTTTGGATCAATGGTCAGTGGCAGGATGCACAGAAAACATATGAGCTGAGTTCCCCATTTAGCGGTGAGGTTATTGCAAAGGTTGCTAAGGCGTCAATTGCAGATGTTGAACTGGCGATAGAAGGTGCCCAGGAAACATTTCAAACCTTTAAAAAGACAACAGCTTATGAACGAGCGGAAATATTATATAAAGTTGTCCATATCATGCGGCAGCGTAAGGAAGAATTTGCTGAAATTTTAGCCTTAGAGGCAGGAAAACCTATATCAGCAGGCTTGATGGAAATAGAACGTACAATAGCAACCTATCAATTTGCTGCAGAGGGGGCAAAGCAGGCTAAGGGCGAAACAGTCCCAATGGATGCTGCGCCTGGAGCAGGTGATCGTATTGGCTGGACAAAACGAGAACCAATCGGAGTAATATCTGCTATTACGCCATTTAATTTCCCGTTTAATTTAGTAGCACATAAACTAGGACCTGCCTTTGCAGTAGGAAATACAGTTGTATTAAAGCCAGCAACACAAACACCATTAAGTGCGATTGTAATGGCAGAGATTTTTAAAGAGGCAGGTTTACCTGATGGAGCTCTTCAAATATTGACAGGTAGCGGCGGAGAGCTCAGTGATACACTCGTTACACATCCGCTTGTGAAAAAGCTGACTTTCACAGGAAGTGGTAAGGTTGGCTTGGGTATTAAAGAGAAGGTCGGTTTGCGGAAAGTAACGTTAGAGCTTGGTTCTAATGCTGCAGTTATTGTCGAGCCTTCGACACCAATTGATAAAATTATAGCCCGTTGTGTTGGAGGTGCCTTTAATTTTGCTGGACAAGTTTGCATTTCATTACAACGAATTTATGTGCATTCTTCGATCATTGATGATTTTACAAAGGCTTTTGTAGCAGAAACAGAAAAATTAGTGGTAGGGGATCCATTAGACAGAAATACCGATGTGAGTGCAATGATTCATCCAAATGAGGTGGAACGCATTCGCCAATGGATTGAGGAAGCAAAGGAACAAGGTGCGGTAGTTGCAACAGGGGGAACCTTCACAGAAAGAACATTAACGCCGACTGTTATGACAAATGTTACTGCTGATATGAAAATCGTTTGTCAGGAAACTTTCGCACCAATCGTCTCAATTGTTTCATATGAAACATTAAACGACGCTATTCGACTAGTAAATGAGTCAGAACTTGGCTTAAATGCAGGAATATACACGAATGTATTGTCAGATGCACTATATGCAGCGGATGAGTTACAGGCAGGAGCTGTTATTATTAATGATATTCCGACATTTAGAGTGGATAATATGCCTTATGGCGGCGTAAAAATGAGTGGCTATGGTCGCGAAGGGATTAAGTGGGCGATAGAAGAAATGACAGATATGAAATTTATCACGATGAAAAAATCATTCTAATTTGCATCAGCTTCTTTTCTGCGTTACGATGACGAAAGAACATTCATGAAGGGAAGTTGCAAGAATTATGACAAACAACGCTGTGCCAATGAGTCAGTCACGTACTGTTCAAACGCGTCTTGTGTTACCGCCAGATACTAATAACCACAATTCCATTTTTGGTGGAAGAGTGTTAGCTTATATTGATGAAATTGCTGCTGTTACGGCAATGAAACATGCTAAAGGGCATGTTGTGACAGCCTCTATTGATTCAGTTGATTTTTTATCAGCTGCCCATGTAGGGGATATTTTAGAAATTGAGAGTATTGTTTCATCAACAGGACGTTCTTCAATGGAGGTCTATGTTCGAGTTATTTCTAGAAACATTGAAACTGGTGAGGAAAAATTAACGACAGAATCATTTGTAACGATGGTTGCAGTAGATGATGATGGGAAGCCGAAGCCAGTTCCTTCAATCTACCCTGAGACAGATGAAGAAAAACGTCTTTTTGAAACGGGACCAGTGCGACGAGAGCATCGTAAACAAAAACGTTCATTACCACACTAAAGAAGAGGGGCTGTCCTAAAAGTCCCTAAATAAAAAGGTCGATTTGGAAAACGAGTAGTTTTCCAAATCGACCTTTTTCCTTTTGGCTTAAATTAGCGAGGCGGATGCCAGCTACCTTAAGTAGGTTATGGGCGATTGCTACGAGTCCAAATTCTGTTCGGACCTTAGTTAGCCCACGCAATAAAAATCGCGTAAACGACCGATTGCCCTTGATGTCACCGAACACAGTTTCGACATCCACTTTGCGCTTCGCATAAAGGGCTGCTTTTTGTTCGTCATCAAGGGCTGCTCGTGCCTTTGCTTTCATTTCTTCATAGACCGGATTCAAGTGGACTTGACGATTGCCTTTTGCTTTTGTACAAAGCGCTTTCAACGGACAATCTGTACAATCCTCACATTCATAAATTTTGTAGTCTTGTTCGTATCCTCCGGTATTTTTTCGTTGACTATAGCGTTTAAATATCACCTTCCGATTGTTCGGACAAATAAAGACATCCTCTTCCTCGCGATAGGGCCAGTTTTGCACCTTCGAAATATCCTGTTTATATTTTTTTGTTTGTTCCTTTACATACGTGTTATACGGAGCCAGTAATTCAAATAGTGGTTCCTTTTCTTCGCCAATCGCAAATAAGTAATTTTCTTCACTCGCATAGCCCGCGTCTGCTATCACCTGTATTGGCGCTTTGGGTAACGCTTCGAGTAGTTGTTTCATAAATGGTTGGAAACAACGTGTGTCTCCTGGTCGTTGAAATAACTCGTATCCGATAATGAACTGATATTGTGTGGCCACTTGTACATTGTACCCAGCTTTTAATTGACCGTTTTTCATATGATCATCTTTCATTCGCATAAACGTGGCATCCGGGTCTGTTTTCGAATAACTACCACGTTCACCAAGAATTTCTCTTTGCGCTTCATAACGTGCTAGTCTTGGCAGATAATCCGTTTCAATCGTTTGGATGTGTTTTTTGCGTTTAGATTTCTCCATTCGAAGTCGTTTTCTTTCCTCTTTGTCCGTTGTCTGTTCATATTGACCTTCTAACGCTTGCACTTCCTCCGTTAGTTGTTCGACTGTCTTTGCTAGTTGTTCTTCTAGTTTGTCCTCACGTAACTCTTGGGTTGTCACAGCACGCACATCTTTTATCAGCGATTGGATCTTATCACGTAGCTTTTGGTCGTGATTGGCAATCGCTTTGCCCCATACAAACGAATATTTATTGGCGTTCGCTTCAATTTTCGTACCATCCACAAACATGTGCTCAAGGTCAATGAATTCTTGCTCCATCAGTTGAAGGAGGAATTGTTCAAACACCTCCTCTATGATGGCTGGCATACGAACACCACGGAAATCATTGATGGTACGATGGTCAGGTTCTTGCATGCCTGCTAACCACATAGCGGGTAGACTTTCTTCGACCATTCGTTTCATACTTCGGCTAGAATAAGTTTTTTGCGTGTAGGCATATAAAATGACTTTCAGTAACATTTTAGGATGATAAGGGGCACGACCACCACCTACGTAATGGGAAAATAACAATTCATCTGGAATAGATTCCACCATTTCATCGACCAAACGCGCTACATGATGCTCAGGAATATAGGATTCGATATCAATAATCATCATACTTTGACGATTTGTATAAGGCTGGAACACAAGAGGTTTAGGATGTTTCTGAGAGATGCCCGCCTCTGAAATTCCTTCTAGAGTCATTTCCATTTGCATGTTATAATCTGCTTGAGTAATCATTTGGTTATTCATTAAAAATCGTCCTTTCTGTTGAATGTGGTCTGGTAACTTCATTTTACAAAAGAGGGCGGTTTTTTTGTATACAAAAATGGAAAAAGGCTGTACCGAAAAGTCAATTTACATCGACTTTTCGGACAGCCCCTTTTACGTTTTTACATATTTAATTCATTCACGACATTAATGAGGGAGTCAGATGAAGAAGAAACAAGTGTGGCACCTTGAGATAGTTCAGTAATTAAATTAGAAATGGCAGAAATATCTCTTGATGTATTGACATATTGCTGTTGAATACCAGATACAGCTTCTGCAATATCATTAAAGGATTTGGATAGGCTATTTTGTGTGTCTACACTATGTTGAATTTTTTGATCCACGTTAATAACTGATTTCGACATGGTTGTAATATTACTTTCTGTTTCTTTAATGAGATGGGAAACATTTTGTACAGCATTTTTTGTCTCTTCAGCAAGCTTCCGAACTTCCTCTGCCACAACAGCAAAGCCTTTACCATGTTCCCCAGCACGAGCTGCCTCAATAGATGCATTTAATGCTAATAAATTTGTTTGATCGGCAATACCTGTTACGAGTCCAACAATTTCTGAAATCTTTTGAGAGGAGGTGCGTAACTGATTCATTGTGACCTCAAGACCATTCACACTTTGTAAAATAACCTGTATTAAATCGTTTTGCTCCTGTAACTGCTGTTGTCCGCGTCCAGATTTTTCCTTCGTATCAGCAACGAAGCTTAAACCTTGCTTAGTAGCTACTGCAATATCATCTGTTTGAGAGGAGATTACTAATAGGGAGGCGGCTGTTTCTTCACTAATAGCGTTCAGCTCCTCAGCAGTACTTTGAATAGTTGTTACAAGTGCGTGTTTTGTTTCATCTGCTGCCGTGCGAATACGTTCTTCCTCTTTTTCGTAGGCTTCAATGACAAGCTGTTGCTCAAAGTTAATAATTTTACAGAAGGCATTGATGGCAAGAATCGCATCATGCTTAGAAATATCCAAATTGTTAGCAAAGTTTGTAAATGTTGAAGTTAAAGACTGGAATGAGGCGATATACCATTTTGATTGAAGGCCGATTCGAACGTGGGTTTCTGCTATTGCCTTTCGTTCGTCAATATATGAGTCGTCGATACGGCTTTCGAAAATATCACTAAGATGCTTATGTAAAGTAACCTTTAAACGATCAATCTGTGAAGTTCTATTAATAATATCTAATAAATCTTGGCTTAAACTAATGGCTGCATAGAATTGATTGACCATTTCAGGGATTAGATCCTTTGCTAAAGGCTGTATCTGTTTAATAATTGCTAAGTCTTCAACTGTTAAATTTAAAAGTTGTAATTGTTTTTGAAGTTTTGGATGGTTAGAGACATCTAACTGTACATTTTTTTTATAATTTTCAGGTGCTAATGTAATTGAGTAGCTAGAATCGCTCTTTTTTGTAAACCAACTCATTGTTGTTTGCTCCATTCTTTATAAATCCATTTTATGTATATAAATGTAAAGTAAACTTAAACTGTTTGCCCCTCATTGGAATTGCTTCGTTTGTAAATTTGCGAAATATATGGTATTTAATCTATTCTACTATTTTTTGTAGCATATTTGGTTAAAATTTTCGTTTATTTCTTATTATTTTTTAAGTCTTGTAAGTGACTGTTGTTTAAATGTCATGAAATAGACGATTGAAAGAACGCTAGGTAGTTTGTATTTAATATTGGAAACCTGTAAAATACGAACTGTTTAGCAGTCTAAAATTGTGCGTAATAAAGAGTGAGGAGGTATTAATTAAATGGAGAAGAAACGTTTCAAATTTGTCATACCTGTGATGGTAATTGTCGCAATCGGTTCGGTTTATATGCTGCGTAACTATTATGCTGAAGTGCCAGACATAGAGCAGTTGTTAATTACAATTTGTGCATCATTAGTCTCTGGTGTACTTGCATACTTTTTATTCCCGCAGCAAGGGGAAAATAAAATTGATGATCGTGGGCCTTATTAATGTAGAACAGGCATCCTAGATAAGTTTCTAAGATGCCCGTTCAATATTCATTAAGGTTTAAATAACTTAAACCAGCCTTTCCATTTAAAGACCACTAGCATAAATACAGCAATAAGAATCATAATACCTAAGACAATAAAATAACTATATTTTCCGTGTAACTCAGGCATATTGTCAAAATTCATTCCATACACACCTGCAATAAAGGTTAAAGGAATAAAAATAGTTGATACGATTGTTAAGGTCATCATAATACCATTCATACGACTGGAGCTCATTGCCATATAGCTATCGCGCATATCAGCTGTCAGCTCACGGTTGGATTCAACCATTTCTGTTAGTTTTAGCAAGTGATCATAAATATCTCCGAAATAAGCTCGTTCTGATTTTTTTAGTGAGAATCGGTATGAATTAAGAATACGGTATAATAGATCACGCATTGGTAAAATTGTGCGCCGTAAATCAAGCAAATCACTACGAAATTCGAATACAATTTTCATGGCATTTAGATTGCTTTGATAGTTTAATTCATCTTCTAGAGCATTCAAATGATCCTCAATTTTATAGACAAGTGGAAAGTAATTATCAACGATTTTATCAATTACCTGATATGTTAAATACACTGTACCTCTTTCCCAATTTTTCGGTTGTTTCTCAAGTAAATTTTGCACTCTATCGATTTCGGGAGCAGTATTTTTATGGAAGGTTACAATAAATTTATTTGAAATAAAAATATTAACTTCCTCTGCTGCTAATTCTTCATTCACTCTATGGATAACAAAGAAATGGAAATCATCATAAAAATCGAGCTTTGGTCGCTGTAAACGCATTAAACAGTCTTCTATAGCAAGTGGATGGAAATGGAAAAACGTATCCAATAGTAGCTCTTCTTCAGTAGTGGGGCAATCAAAATCGACCCAATACCATTCAAAATGATTGTTGTGTATATCCTCGATAGGAAAATCCTTTAAGAGTTGTTGATCTTTCGTAATTCCGATTGTGCGTATCACAGCATTCACCTCAATTCTGTTGATTATAACTTTGTAGGTATAGTTGCCCTCATAGAGTAATACATTTATTTTTAGACTCCCTTATAGCATATCCAACCACCAAATAAAGTAGTGGCAAAAAATCTGGATGGCTTTGTAAATCCTGCCTTTTGAAGAAGTGTTAAAATATCCTCTTCAGGCATAAAAGAAAGAGAGCGTATGGATTTTTCCATATCAGCTACCTCTGAGGAAGTTAGCTTTGTATGTTGCAGCCAATAGGCTCGCCATAAATCAAATTGTAGTTCAGTTTCTAAAGAGCCAGGCTGCCCATATTTTGAAACAAGAACAAATGGAGCACCAGGCTTTAAATTATTTGCTATTTCTTTTAATGTTGCAAGCTTTTCTTGATCCCCATTGATAAAATGCAGCACTAAAATACAACTAGCTGCATCAAACTCTGCGGTAGGTAACTTCGTATCCAGTATAGTTCCTTGGTATAAAGAAATTTGATTAGGTAAAGATTTTAAACGCTCCTCTGCTATATGTAGCATAGCCTCAGAGGGATCGATGCCAACAAATGACCAAGCTGGCTTATGTTCTGCAAGTTGTAAAATTTCATTGCCGCTTCCAGAGCCAACTACTAACAGTTCAGCTTTCTCAGGTAGTGTGGAATGATAAAAGGTTTGTGTTAAGCGTAGCATGGCATCGTAACTAGGTAATGTTCGACGAATACCTTTCTCGTATTCGTTTGCAAGTGTGTTATTAAATTCCATTGTGTCTCACATGCCTTTCCCAAAAAAATTTTAAAAAATACAACATACAATGAAACTATTAAGGGTATAGTTCCGTAAATAGTAGTACATAAATCAAAAGAAAATTTTAAAAAGAAGGGTTGATATAAATGGAAGCTAAATGGTCTAAGGTAATCATACACGCAAGTGCATTTTTTGCGCCATGGTTAGTACCAATTTTATTTTTCTTAATTAGTTCTGATGAGGAAGTAAAAGCTATTTCCATTCAAGCACTACTGTTTCAAATTGTAATGGGTGTTTTAATTGCAATATCTGTGGCACTAAGTTTTGTACTAGTTGGTTTACCGTTTTTAATCATTTTCGGTATTATGGTGTTTGTTGTACCGATTATTGGTATTGTAAAGGCTATATCTGATGAACCATGGCGTTACCCAATTGTTGGTCGCTGGGTATAATTTTTATCGACTTATCGACGCAAGTATATGCTGATGGCATGTGCTTGCGTTTTTTTCATCACTAAAAAGGGTACATTAGGCATATGACCGCAAGGATATCTAGTGTGAATGGCGTATTATCAAGCATTTGAATGAAGAAATGGCTACTTTTAATTTTTCCATAGGCGAAATCATTGCAATTATTTTCAAGCGTTTTGTATAATATACTCAAAGAAAGTCAAAGATAGTCAAAGTCAGTGAAGTAAGCGAGGTGTATTCCTATTGCGTAATATATCAGACATCATAGAAGGCTACTTGAAGCAAGTACTTGAATTAGGTGGAGAAGGGCATATTGAAATTAAGCGCAGTGAAATTGCTGATAAATTTCAATGTGTGCCCTCGCAAATAAATTATGTGATCAATACTAGATTTACTGCCGAACGAGGTTATCTTGTTGAAAGCAAACGTGGTGGTGGTGGATACATACGAATTTTACGTGTCCGCGCGAATTCACAAATTGATTTGATTGACGATGTCCTTAGACAGATAGAGGGAGGGGCATCGCAAACAATGGCAGAAGATTTAGTTTATCGGCTTATTGATGAGCAGGTAATTTCAAAGCGAGAAGCGAAATTAATGTTAGCAGCTATTGATCGCTCCACTCTGGATTTGCCACTCCCATTACGGGATACCATTCGAGCAAGAATATTAAGAGCGATGCTAACAACGATCAAATATGAACAGCAAAAATAGAGAGGTGATGGAAATGATTTGCGAACATTGCAAGCAGCGTAATGCGACTGTAACTGTAACACAAGTTCAAAATGGACAAAAGGTAGAGCACCATTACTGTGACGTCTGCGCCTCGCAGTTCCATCCATTTCATGCAGAATTTAAACAAGAGCCTGTATCTATTCAACAGCTATTATCAAATTGGTTTGGCTCACCGACATGGCAACAACAAAAAGTGGATGAAAAACAACAGGCCCAGCCACAACCACAAACTTGTCCACAATGTGGATTTACGTATAAACGGTTTTTAAAAGAAGGAAAATTCGGTTGCCCTAGCTGCTATGACAGCTTTAGTGAGCACCTGCCGAAGCTCTTTAATAGAATACAGGCTGGACCTCAACATATTGGTAAGATGCCAGGCGCCCATAGTAATATTTATGTCATTAAAAAACAAATAGAAGATATTCGGAAACTTATGAAAGTAGCTGTAGATGATGAACAGTTTGAGGAGGCCGCCAAACTGCGAGATGAAGTGAAGGAACTAGAGAAACAGCTACAATTTGAAGGTGGTGATGTGACGTGATGATTGAATCGTTTCTAGAACGACCTACACCAACATGGATGAGCATGGAGGACGATTATTCAGATATAGTCATCAGTACACGTATCCGTCTTGCACGAAATTTAGATGGCTATCGTTTTCCACTATCCTTTACAGAGAATGAGGCATTGCAGGTAGAGCAGGCTGTAACACATGCTGTGCAGGATAGCACGAAACTGCAAGATCATTACTCGTATTTTGCCATCAAGGATTTAACATCCTTACAGCGTCAAATTCTTGTAGAAAAGCATTTAATAAGTCCTCAGCTTGCCAAAAAAGAGCAGGTTGGTTCCATGTTATTATCTGATGATGAATCAATTAGCATTATGGTGAATGAAGAAGACCATTTACGCATTCAATGTATGACAGCGAGTTTTCAGCTGCAAAGGGCATATGAGCAGGCCAATAAAATTGATCGAGCCCTGGAAAAAGCTTTACCTTATGCATTTCGTGATACTTTTGGATATCTAACAAGCTGCCCAACAAATATTGGTACTGGTTTACGGGCATCTGTTATGATGCACTTGCCTACCCTTACATTATCAGGTCAAATGAGTCAAATTATTAATGCCATGACAAGGTTGGGAATGACAGTAAGAGGAATATATGGGGAAGGTAGTGAAAATTTAGGTAATGTTTACCAAGTTTCAAATCAGATAACACTAGGCAAAACAGAAGAAGATATTTTGGCTGACATACAAAGCGTCGCCGAAAAAATTATTCAAAAAGAGCGACATGCAAGAGGCAGGTTAATGGAAAAAGCAGAACTTGCCCTAGAAGACCGAGTATATCGTGCATTAGGTACTTTAACACATGCTCGAATTTTAACGAGCGAAGAGGCGGCTACCTGCTTGTCCAATGTTCGTTTAGGGGTAGATTTACAGTTAATAGAGGGCATTAAGGCAACAACTCTTAACGAGTGTGTTGTTAGTATGCAACCAGGATTTTTACAACATTATGCAGGAGAGGTTTTACCACCTGCTGAGCGGGATCGCGTACGAGCGAAAATGCTTCGTGAGGCATTATTTCGTGAAAATATGAGTAAGCCTATTATAGGGAAAAAAGGAGAGGATCCATATGATGTTTAATCGTTTTACACAACGCGCACAAAAAGTATTACAGCTTGCACAGGAAGAGGCAATTCGTTGGAAACACGAATCAATAGGAACAGAGCATATTCTATTAGGGCTTATTCGTGAAGGCGGCGGTATAGCTGCGAAAGCATTAGAAGCTATTGATATTAGTCCTCAAACGATTGAAGCGGGTATTGAAGAATTAGTTGGAAAAGGAAAAGAGGACGTGGGTCCGATTGTCCACTACACTCCTAGAGCGAAAAAGGTCATAGAGCTTTCAGTTGATGAATCACGCAAACTAGGTCATTCGTATATTGGTACGGAGCACTTACTATTAGCTCTTATTCGTGAAGGCGAGGGCGTGGCTGCTCGTGTATTAAACAACGCTGGTGTCGGCTTAAATAAAGCGCGTCAGCAAGTGCTATTGCTGCTAGGGAATAATGATAATGCACAATCAGGACAACAAGCTGCACAGGCTGCCAATACACCTACATTAGATAGCCTTGCGCGTGACTTAACACAAATTGCTCGAGAGGGCTCTTTAGACCCTGTGATTGGTCGAAGCAAAGAAATTACTCGTGTTATTGAGGTCTTAT
The DNA here is from genome assembly GCA_002973635.1 of Lysinibacillus sp. B2A1. Taxonomy (GTDB): domain Bacteria; phylum Bacillota; class Bacilli; order Bacillales_A; family Planococcaceae; genus Lysinibacillus. The sequence continues at coordinate 5,347,175 of CP027224.1, read as the reverse complement.
CTCGCCGTACAAAAAATAACCCTGTATTAATTGGTGAGCCAGGGGTTGGTAAAACGGCTATCGCTGAAGGCCTAGCCCAGCAGATTATTAATAATGAAGTGCCAGAGATTCTTCGTGATAAACGCGTCATGACACTTGATATGGGAACAGTTGTAGCAGGTACAAAATACCGTGGTGAATTTGAAGATCGCCTGAAAAAAGTGATGGATGAAATTCGCCAAGCTGGCAATGTTATTTTATTTATCGATGAATTGCATACATTAATCGGCGCAGGTGGTGCAGAGGGGGCAATTGACGCATCAAATATTCTAAAACCTTCGCTGGCACGTGGTGAACTACAATGTATCGGTGCGACAACATTAGATGAATATCGTAAATATATTGAAAAAGATGCAGCTTTAGAGCGACGCTTCCAACCAATTCAAGTTGATGAGCCAACAGTGGAAGAGGCGATTCAAATTATTCAAGGTTTACGTGATCGCTACGAGGCACATCACCGTGTGAAAATTACTGATGAAGCGATCGAGGCAGCAGCAAAAATGGGTGACCGCTATATTTCTGATCGCTTCTTACCAGATAAAGCGATTGACTTAATCGATGAAGCGGGTTCAAAAGTACGCTTACGTTCATTTGCAGTTCCACCAAATCTAAAAGCACTTGAAGATAAACTCGAAAATGTACGCTCTGAAAAGAATGCTGCAGTCTCTGGTCAAGAGTTTGAAAAGGCAGCCTCATTAAGAGATACTGAACAAAAGCTAAAAGATGAAATTGAAACGACAAGAAAGAATTGGAAGGAAGAGCAGGGGAAATCTGAATCAAAAGTTACAGTGGATGATGTAGCAGCTGTCGTATCTATGTGGACTGGAATCCCTGTATCAAAAATTGCTTCAGAAGAATCATCTAAGCTATTACAACTCGAGGAAGAGTTACACAAACGAGTGGTAGGTCAAGGGGAGGCTGTAGAGGCGATTTCTCGTGCTATTCGCCGAGCAAGAGCAGGCTTAAAAGATCCAAAACGACCAATTGGTTCATTTATTTTCTTAGGGCCAACAGGGGTTGGTAAAACAGAGCTTGCGAGAGCACTAGCTGAAGTAATGTTTGGCGATGAAGATGCAATGATTCGCGTTGATATGTCTGAGTATATGGAGAAACATTCAACTTCTCGTTTAGTTGGTTCACCTCCAGGCTATGTAGGTTTTGAGGATGGTGGTCAGTTAACAGAAAAGGTTCGCCGTAAACCATATTCAGTTGTATTACTAGATGAGATTGAAAAAGCCCATCCAGATGTTTTCAACATTCTGCTACAAGTGCTTGAAGATGGTCGTTTAACTGATTCTAAAGGTCGTGTAGTAGACTTCCGTAACACAGTTGTTATTATGACATCAAACGTTGGGGCAGATGCTTTAAAATACCAGAAAAACTTAGGCTTCAATGTTGGCGGCACGGAATCTAAACATAAAGACATGAAGGGAACAATGCTTGAGGAATTGAAAAAGGCATTCCGACCAGAGTTCTTAAACCGTATCGACGAGATGATTGTGTTCCACTCATTAGAAAAAGAACACTTAAAAGAAATTGTTTCTATGATGGCAAAAGCTTTAACAAAGCGTCTAAAGGAACAAGATATTTCGTTAGAGCTAACAGATGCGGCGCTTGAGAAAATTGCACAGGAGGGCTATGATCCTCAATACGGTGCCCGCCCGCTACGTCGTGCACTACAAAAACAAGTGGAAGACCGCTTATCAGAAGAATTATTGAAAGGCAATGTAGAAAAGGGCAATCAAGTGATTATTGATTATGTGAATGATGATTTTGTAGTAAAGAGAAAAGAGGGCGTTTCTGCATCTAATTAATTTCAAAACGGTTACGCTTCATCTCAAAAGGACAGCAGGCTATAGTGCTAAGCTGTCCTTTTTTGTGTACAATTGATAATAAGAACAAATATTCGAGGTGAATGTGAATTGGCAAAGAAAAAAACGAAATTTGTATGCACAGGCTGCGGCTATGAATCTGCAAAATGGATGGGAAGATGTCCAGGCTGTGGGGAATGGAATAAGATGGTCGAAGAAGTAGAGGTCGTAGCGAAAGGACCTCGCGGAGCCTTCCAGCATTCTGCGACAGTTACGCAAAAAGCTCTTCCTATTATGCAGGTTGAGGCTGCAGAGGAGTCTCGAATTACAACAGAAATGGGTGAGCTTAACCGAGTGCTAGGCGGAGGAATCGTTCCAGGCTCTCTTGTGCTAATAGGAGGTGACCCTGGTATAGGGAAGTCGACGTTATTACTACAAGTGTCCGCTTTACTTTCAAATAAGGGGCATCGTGTGCTTTATATTTCTGGTGAGGAATCAATCCGTCAAACAAAGCTGCGTGCGGAGCGTTTAGGAGTAGTATCACAGGAGCTATATATCTATTCTGAAACGAATTTAGAGTTTTTAAATCAAACTATTGAGGATGTGCAACCAAAGTTTGTTATTGTCGACTCCATTCAAACAGTGTTTCATCCTGAGGTAACTAGTGCCCCTGGCAGTGTATCGCAGGTGCGTGAATGTACGGCAGAGTTGATGAGAATTGCTAAAACGAAGGGCATTGCTATATTTCTAGTTGGTCATGTAACGAAGGAGGGCCAAATCGCAGGACCACGTATTTTGGAGCATATGGTGGATACTGTGCTGTATTTTGAAGGGGAGCGCCATCATAATCACCGTATTTTGCGCAGTCAAAAGAACCGCTTTGGCTCAACAAACGAGATTGCTATATTTGAAATGCTTCAGGGGGGCTTAAAGGAAGTATTAAATCCATCTGAGCTTTTTTTACAGGAACGTTCACAGGGGGCAGCAGGGTCAACCATTGTGGCTTCTATGGAGGGTACACGGCCAATTCTTGTTGAAATTCAATCACTCGTAACACCTACAAGCTTCAACTATCCAAAGCGTATGGCAACAGGTGTTGATCAAAACCGGGTGCAGCTGTTAATGGCTGTTTTAGAAAAGAGAATGGGTCTCATGCTACAGGCACAGGATGCATATATTAAAGTTGCTGGCGGTGTAAAGCTAGATGAACCTGCCATTGATTTAGCAGTGCTGACAAGCATTGTCTCAAGCTTTAAGGATCAAGCTGTTAGAGCTACAGATTGTTTTGTTGGAGAAGTGGGATTAACGGGGGAGGTACGCCGTGTTTCTCGTATTGAACAACGTGTAATTGAGGCGGCAAAGCTAGGATTTAAACGAGTGTTTATTCCAGCTTCAAATATTGGCGGCTGGGATTTTCCGCAAGGTATTGAGATTGTCGGGGTAGAAACAATAAAGGATGCACTGAATGCTTGCTTTAGAGAGCTATAAAGGGGACGTGCATGTTGGACAAGATTCTGACATGCATTTTTCTCTTCAATAGTTTTTTAGATGTTTGGCGTAAAAATCGGAACTAAAAATAGTTTTAAGCGTCCTACTTAACACCCTAATATGATGTCTCTATTTACACCGTTCTAGCTGGTATTTTTGATTAAAGAAAACCCCATTATTTCCACCTTTTTTTGAAGGTGTTGTTAGCTGTTACAAAGAAAAGAAATTTAACGGGGGTTGTTAGGCTTATGAAGGATTTTCTACAGTAAACTATGTATAATTATAGCTAAGAATTGGAGGTGACAGCTTATGAAAAAATTTGTTCAAATTGCCTTTTTACTGATTGGGGGAGCATTAGGCTTTGTTTTCTTACCGCCATTATACAAATTGCTTCATTTATCTTCTAATCCTTGGCTTGATAATCCCTATGTATCAGTAGCTTTAGGTGCAATTTTATTATTTACATTATCGTTTGCCTTTTCAGATTATTTTGTGCGACTCATTGGCTGGATGGAAGAGGTGCTATTTAAGGTACCTGTTGGAGACTTATTATTTGGTACGCTTGGGCTTATAATTGGACTGATTGTTGCCTATTTCTTAGGCTTTGCCATTGAAAGTGTTCAACTGGGATTCGTTTCAGAGATTTTACCGATTATCATGTCCTTTGTACTCGGCTATTTAGGATTTCGTGTGGGCTTTAAGAAACGCGATGAATTAATCCAGCTCTTTACATTGCGTGGTAACAATACAAAGAAAAAACTAATAGAGGGTGTAGAAGCCCAAGAAGTAAAAGGGAGCTATAAGCTGCTAGATACAAGTGTTATTATTGATGGTCGTATTGCGGATATTTCTGAAACAGGTTTTATAGAAGGTATTTTAGTCGTTCCTCAATTTGTGCTTACAGAGCTTCAACATATCGCAGACTCCTCTGATACTTTAAAACGTACAAGAGGTCGTCGTGGTTTAGATATTTTAAAAAAATTGCAAGATGAGCGTATGACGAAGGTGGAAATATCCGAAGAGGATTTTGAGGATGTGCAGGAAGTTGACTTAAAATTAGTGCGTCTGGCAAAGAAAATGAGCAATGATACACAAATTGTTACAAATGACTTCAATCTTAATAAAGTATGCGAGTTACACCAAGTAAGAGTCTTAAACATCAACGACTTAGCAAATGCTGTGAAGCCTGTTGTTATCCCTGGAGAGAATATGCAAGTGATGGTTATTAAGGATGGTAAAGAGCATAATCAGGGAGTGGCATATTTAGACGATGGCACAATGATTGTGGTTGAAGGTGGGCGTAGTTATATCGGACAGGCAATTACAGTTACAGTAACGAGTGTGCTGCAAACATCAGCAGGTCGTATGATATTTGCGAAGCCGAAGGACGATTAGGATGTGAGAAAATGCAATATGAAGTAGTTCTACCTGCAGCAGGAAGTGGAAAGCGCATGGGTGCAGGGCAAAATAAATTATTTCTAAAACTTTTGGAGAAGCCTATTCTGATACACACGCTAGAAGTGTTTCAGCAAGATCCATCTTGCACAGGTATTTGGCTGGCTGTAAAACCAGAAGAACGTGCGCATATTCAAAAACTGCTAGAGCAATTTGAAATTACAAAAGTGAAGGGCTTGCCTGATGGTGGTGCTGAGCGTCAACATTCGGTTCATTCGTGTATGAAAGAGATGCAACAGGTAGATATTGTGCTTGTACACGATGCAGCACGCCCTTTTATTACACATGATATTATCGCTAATCTTGTACAAAGCGCACATGAATTCGGTGCAGCTATTGCAGGGGTTCGAGCGAAGGATACGATGAAAAAAGTATCAACGAATGGCATTATTGAGGAAACGGTTGATCGCGAAAGCCTATGGATGGTGCAAACACCACAAGCATTCCGTTTTGAGTTAATTATGGAAGCGGAGGACATAGCTGAAAAAGTAGGTTTTCTCGGTACAGATGAGGCGATGTTGATGGAGCGTCTTGGACACCAAGTACACATCGTAGAAAGTAGTTATGAAAATGTAAAAATGACGACGCAAGAAGACTTAGTATTTGGTGAGGCAATCTTGCGTAAGCGTGGATCATGCAATCTTTAAGAAATATTATTTATATATTTAATATTTAACTGTAGCTTGAAATTAAAGTTTGATTAATAATTTCACAAGAACATTGACTTAATCATAAATTAAATGAATCCATTTATAAAAAAGCTCGATCAATCTGTTTACCTTTATTGAACCAAAGCCCTGTTAACCATCCATGTAGCGCAAAAACCATCGCTTCCCCATAGAAGATGGAAATGTACTCAGAACGAGTATTGAATACTATGGCTGTGAGAGGAAGATCGGTTAGTATAAATAAGGAATTAGAGAAGATTAAGTAAATAAGTCGTTTGTTTCATCAAAACAAAAAGAAATAGCCATCTTGTGCCATAGTGAGGTGGCTATTTCCAAAATTATGATGGTGGGTGTTAGTCGAATAAAGCCCCTTTTATGCTATGTTTATCCAATTATATTTAAGACGAAAAACAGGAACACCTACACATTATGATCACTCGACAGTCCTATAAAAAAAGAAAAAGACTCTATTTTAGTGGTTTACTCTTCTTTATTTGCAAGTTGTCCTTGCTCATCACTTCAACTTCCGCAATTCATCCACAAAAGCACGGCGTTTTGGATAGGTTTGTAGTAGATCTGCAATTAGTTGGGTTGCTTCGAGCACATAGCCGGCTTTACGCATGATTGTAATAGTACGGCAAACTTCTTGATAGCGTCTGCGGTCGGATGCTTGCTTTGCGCTTGAAGTAACGGTATCGATGAAAAGTGCGCAAACTTCTTCGTAATAATGCTCTCTAATATGTGGATAGTACTGTTCGATTCGCATTGGTCGTTCTTTGCAATAGTCCAGAATGTGTGCGTATTGTTTTTCCTCTACAATGAGTGTGGCATAAAAGTAGGGATTGTGCTTTTTTAATTGCTCTAGTAGTTGGTTGAATGTTTTTGACCATTGCTGTGCTGAATGGAGTTTTTTGAATTCGTCATAATATTCGTTGTCACCGCCCAACAATAACTGTAAGGCTAATTCGTGCATATCTTCTTTATTATCTAATGCTTTATGCGCTGTAAAGGCATAGCGCTTCCATTTATTCACGATTCCTGAGAAATCATGGTTGTGTTTTTGACCATCTTGAGAAAGTTGCAATACTTTTGCATAATCACCTTGCTCTATAGCCGATAAAATAACCCGTTCACGCATACCTGCATCTTCTATATTTTGCTCTAAAAACTTCTCCACATCTTCGTTGCTATATTTGGAGGATATTATTTGGAATTGCAATTCTTTTAGTTGTTTATTCATATAATTAGCACTCCAACTATCTCCTTGTGTACTAAGAGAATGTAGGAGGGCAACGTATTTCTTTTCGATCGCATCATCGTGGCATAAAGGAATGCATGATTGGAGGAAGGATATACGCCAGTCCGGCCAGCCGTCTAAATCTGTATGCATCGCTTCTTTTATAATTAATTCATACACTGTTTCATACTGCTCTGTATTCCAAACATCTCCACCCTCCCTAATGGCGTCTTCAATAAATGCTAGGCTTTCTTCTATAGAATCACCGAAATCACCATTCGAGTCGTCACTATAGTGTAAAGCATCCAATGTATGTTGGAAACAGAGTAGGCTAAGTTGAATGGCAGTGAGATATTCACCATTTTCGATGTGTTCTCCGATGTGACATTGTATCGTTTTGACTCCCCGTAATGCTTTAGACGATTGGTTCCATGGAATGAAACCGCTGCGGTGATCTTGGACGGCATTGATATGATGTACGATTAACTTTTCAGCAGCATTTAAAGCATCATCCGGTGCTGTGATGAGTATCTCCAACTCTTTTATAAAGGTAGGGTGATTTTTCCCTACTTTCATAATGATTTCTACTAATTGTTCTTTCGTTTGTGATTGCAATAATTGTTGAAGCGATGGTTTGGCTGTTGTTTGTACTGAGGTAGTGCCCTGCTGATGCTGAATTGCATATAAGGCGGCAGCGATATGTTTGCAATCATCATCATAGGGGCAATCACAATCAGCATATAAAATATCTCCTTTCTTATTCGTGCGTATATCGACAATGTATGTAGATGAGCCAGCGACTTCAGCTTGCCAATTATGTTCGTCAATTTGTACGATATCCTCTACAAGGCCGTTTGTATAATAATCGAGTCCACGTTTTAAAATGGTTTTGTTGAATTGTTTTTGGAAAGTGTTAATGTTCATGGAAACCCCCATTTTGTTATGCCTTTAGAACAAGGATATCAAAAATGATGGGCAAAGGTATATAGTATGAAGAGTATTGGAGGATACGTGTGGATTTTTTTGCACAATAATGTTTAAACGATAAAAAGGTCATTTGCCAAAATCGATAGGGTGCTTATTTAAAAATATGTTATATCGCATTTGACAATTTGGCTAAATGCGATTCTTTTTTTGTCTAAATTATTTTTTTTGGTGAATAAGAAAAATGAACTCGATGAAATTTTGATGAAAAACCTTCGTTGTGTCTAAGTATTCCCTTTGAAAAAGACATTTTTGTGCTCAGGATATATTACATAATATGGATCATCATCAAAAGTTAGGGATGACATTTTAATAAAATACTTGTTGATTGGAGTGGAGTCAGCGTGACTCCTTGTATACTAAGAGCTTCAAAACGATCAAGAAAGGGATTTTTACGTGTAAAATGAAATAGTGGATATATGTTTAATAAGGTAATAGAATAGATGAAAAAGATGTGAGGGGTGTTTATTGTGTCATTAAATGAATGGTTAAATCAAAAGGTTCCAGAAATTACAGGTTCATTAACTAGTATAAATAAACAGTACATCGACGTTGACAATTCAATAGGCTTTGTTGGACGAGATTGTGTTTTTAAAATAATAGATAATTTTCATGAAGTACTGTTTCCGGGCATTTATACGACAAAGCCTATTGATGAAACAAGGGTGAATGTAGTTTGCAGTAATAAGCTGCGTGAAACAGCATTAGAATTACGGGATATTATCGAAAAAGTATTGTTTTATAATATGGAGGACCGTGATCCTGCCAATTGCGAGAAGTATTGTCGTGAACAAGCAGATAAAATTGTTATGGATTTGATTAATCGGTTTCCTGCCATTCGCCAAGTTTTACAAACAGATATTCAAGCGGCATATAATGGTGACCCAGCAGCTCTTTCCACAGAAGAAATTTTGTTAAGCTATCCATCTATTGTGGCTGTTTATATTCACCGAATCGCGCATGAGCTATATGAGATGGGCGTACAAATTGTACCTCGTATTATGTCAGAATATGCGCATCGATTAACTGGTATCGATATTCATCCGGGGGCTACCATAGGGGAATCATTCTTTATTGACCACGGAACAGGTGTCGTCATAGGTGAAACTTGTACTATCGGAAAGAATGTGAAAATTTATCAAGGTGTAACATTAGGTGCATTAAGCTTCCCGTTAGATGAAAATGGTAATCCGATTAAGGGCATTAAGCGTCATCCGAATATTGCGGACAATGTTGTCATTTATGCTGGTGCTACGATTTTAGGGGGCGAGACGACGATTGGGCATGATTCCGTCTTAGGGAGCAATATTTGGCTAACACATTCTGTTCCCCCTTATTCGCGTGTTTATAATTCACAGCCATCACCGAATATTAGCAATAGTCAAATGAAAAATATAGAGTATCATATTTAAAAAACGTTGGGCAGTCTAGGGAGTATAGCTTTCTATACTGCCCATTACTGCTAGAGGAGGATAATTATTAAAGCGCTTTTCAAACACCCTTTGGCAAACTTTGATATGATAATGATAAATATTAATTTAAAGGAAGATGAATATGTTTCGAGTTGGACAAGGATTTGACGTACACGCATTTGAAGAAGGACGTCCATTAATTATCGGAGGTATAACAATTCCTCATGAAAAAGGGCTAGTAGGCCATTCTGACGCAGATGTTTTATTACATACTGTAACAGATGCAGCATTAGGGGCTATTGGAGAAGGAGATATTGGTCGACACTTTCCAGATACAGACCCTGCATTTAAAGATGCAGATTCAGCAAAATTATTAGAGCACATCTGGAAAATTGTTGAGGATAAAGGGTATGTTCTAGGTAATGTTGATTGCACTATCATGGCGCAGCGACCTAAAATGGCACCGTATATTGAGCAAATGCAAAATCGTATTGCGGAATTGTTGAACGCAGAGCCTTCACAAGTTAATGTCAAGGCGACAACAACTGAACGATTAGGTTTTACAGGTCGTGAGGAAGGGATTGCCGCAATGGCGACAATTCTATTGATTAAGAAGTAAAAGCAGGCTATCAGCGCTTTTATTTCCTGTAGCAGAGTGGTAAAATGAACAAAGTCAATTTTTGATCGAAAATTTAGGAGGCTTTTAATTATGGCGAAAGAAGTTCGTGTTCGTTACGCGCCATCCCCTACTGGTTACTTACATATCGGTGGAGCGCGTACAGCGTTATTCAATTATTTATATGCAAAACATCATAACGGTAAATTCATCGTACGTATTGAGGATACAGATATTGAGCGTAATGTAGAGGGCGGAGAAGCATCTCAGCTAGATAACCTAAAATGGTTAGGTATTGAATACGATGAATCCATCGATATTGGTGGACCATACGCACCTTATCGTCAAATGGAGCGTCTTGATATTTATAAAGAGCATGCTGAAAAGCTTTTAGAGCAGGGCGTCGCTTATAAATGCTTCTGTTCTTCTGAAAAATTAGAAGCATCTCGTGAAGAGCAAAAGGCACGAGGAGTAGCTGCGCCAACGTATGACGGTACTTGTCGTCATTTATCAGCAGAGGAAGTTGCTGCTAAAGAGGCTGCTGGTGAAACTTATACAATACGTATGCGTGTACCTGAGAATGTAACTTATGAGTTTGAGGATTTAGTACGTGGACAAGTTACATTTGAATCAAAAGATATTGGTGACTGGGTAATTGTTAAAGCAAACGGTATTCCAACATATAATTATGCTGTGGTTCTAGATGATCACTTCATGGAAATCTCTCATGTTTTCCGTGGTGAGGAGCATTTATCTAACACACCAAAACAAATGATGATTTTTGATGCATTTGGCTGGGAGTATCCAACCTTTGGCCATATGACATTAATCATTAATGAAAATCGTAAAAAATTATCAAAACGTGATGAATCCATTATTCAATTCGTAACGCAATATAAAGATTTAGGCTACCTTCCTGAGGCAATGTTCAATTTCTTTGCATTACTTGGCTGGTCTCCAGAAGGGGAAGAAGAGATTTTCTCTAAAGAAGAATTTATTAAAATTTTTGATGAGAAACGCCTATCAAAATCACCGTCTATGTTTGATAAACAAAAACTTACATGGATGAATAACCAATACATTAAAAAATTATCTTTAGAAGAAGTGGTGGCATTATCTCTACCTCACTTACAAAAAGCGGGCTTATTAGCAGAAGAGTTGACACCAGAACAACATGCATGGGCAACAGATTTAATTGCACTGTACCATGAACAAATGAGCTTTGGTGCTGAAATAGTAGATTTATCCAGCCTATTTTTTAACGATCATATTGAATATGATGAAGAAGCAAAAGCTGTTTTAGCGGGTGAGCAAGTACCTGAGGTCATGGCAGCATTTAAGTCACAGCTTGAAGAGTTAGAAGAATTTACACCAGATGCAGTAAAAGCTGCTATTAAAGCTGTGCAAAAAGCGACAGGTCATAAGGGTAAAAATTTATTTATGCCGATCCGCGTTGTCACAACTGGAGAAACGCATGGCCCAGAGCTTCCGAATGCTATTTGTTTAATTGGTAAAGAGAAAGCAATTGACCGCGTAGAAAAATTTGCACAATAAATAGAATTTTATTGACAATTTATTAGTTCGTTGTAAAATGAATTTACATTGAGAAAGCGTTGATAAGGAGAAGTAAGTGACGCATGCTCTAAAGAGAGGACCATCACCGGCTGAAAGTGGTCTGAGCCTAGGCAAAACTGAAATGCACCTTTGAGCATAAGGCTGAACAATAGTAGGCTTTATCGATTCGTTCCCGTTACAGAACGTCCAGAGTGGAGGGCTGTGCCTTCAATCAGAGTGGAACCGCGCAATTTAAATTTAGCGTCTCTGTCATTCCTTTTGGGAATGATGGGGACGTTTTTTGTTTATCTTTATTCAGCAAATGTTTTTTGTATCGAAAGCATAGCGGCAGCTACAATTACGCTAGGGCTTAATTGATATAAAATGCGTTTGTTCTTCTAGTTAACTCTGTAGAGCAATCAACATCAGCACAGTATTTCAAAGTCCAAGGCAAATTAAAAAGAAAAGGGGGGTTTTTGTGTTTAAAAGAATGAAGGAAGATGTAGAAACCATTTTTGAAAATGATCCAGCTGCGCGCAGTGTGCTTGAAGTTGTGCTAACATATTCGGGGCTGCACGCTACTTGGGCGCATCGAGTTGCTCACTGGTTCTTTAAAAAGCGTTTTTATTTTATAGCCCGTGCCATTTCACAAATTAGTCGCTTCTTCACTGGAATTGAAATTCATCCTGGGGCGAAGATTGGTCGACGTTTCTTCATAGATCATGGGATGGGCGTTGTGATTGGTGAAACATGTGAAATTGGCGATAATGTAACTTTATATCAAGGTGTGACTTTAGGCGGTACAGGTAAAGAAAAAGGAAAACGTCATCCGACATTAGAGGATAATGTACTTGTGGCAACAGGCGCAAAAGTATTAGGCTCGATTACAATTGGTGAAAATAGTAAAATTGGCGCAGGCTCAGTTGTTTTAAAAGAAGTGCCACCAAATGTTACAGTTGTCGGTATACCTGGTAAAATAGTAATTAAGGATGGAATTCGTCTAGAGAAAAAACTTGACCATCAAAATATACCTGATCTAGTAGAAGAACGTTGTCAAGTTTTCGAGAAGCAGATTGCTACCTTGTAACAAGAGATCGAACGCTTACAAAAGGAGAGAGAAACACGATGAGTATACAAATCTTTAACTCATTAACACGACAAAAAGAACCTTTCGTACCGCTAGAAGAAGGCAAAGTGAAAATGTACGTTTGTGGTCCCACGGTTTATAACTATATTCATATTGGGAATTCACGACCTGTAATTGTCTATGATACAGTACGCCGATATTTTCAGTACAAAGGGTATGCTGTGAAGTTTGTATCAAATTTCACAGATGTAGATGACAAAATTATAAATGCTGCTAACGAGCTGGGTGAAGAAGTTCATGAATTAACAGAGCGCTTTATTAACGCGTACTTTGAGGATGTTACAGCATTAGGCTGTAAAAAAGCTGACGTGCATCCACGCGTTACTGAGCATATGGATGATATCATTGAATTCATTCAAGTGTTAATGGATAAGGGTTATGCTTATGAGTCTGCTGGTGATGTGTACTATCGAACGCGTAAATTTAATGGGTACGGTAAATTGTCCCATCAATCAGTTGATGATTTAAAAATCGGTGCTCGTATTGAAGCTGGTGAGAAGAAAGACGATGCATTAGATTTTGCTTTATGGAAAGCTGTTAAACCAGGTGAAATTTACTGGGAGAGTCCATGGGGAAAAGGTCGTCCTGGCTGGCATATAGAGTGCTCTGTAATGGCTAGAGAGCATCTGGGAGATACAATTGATATTCATGCTGGTGGCCAAGATTTAACATTCCCGCATCACGAAAATGAAATTGCTCAATCTGAAGCTCATAATGATAAAACATTTGCGCGTTATTGGATGCACAATGGGTATATTAATATTGACAATGAAAAGATGTCCAAATCACTAGGGAATTTTATACTTGTCAATGATATCCGCAAACAAATTGACCCACAAATTTTAAGATTCTTTATGCTTTCTGTGCACTATCGTCACCCGATCAACTTTTCAAAAGATTTAGTGGATGCTGCTGCAACTGGATTAGAACGAATCCTAACTGCTTACAACAATATCAAGCATCGATTAACAGCTACTGCTAGCTTAGGTGATCATTCAGAACAATGGCTTGAAAAAATTGAGGAACAAAAAGCTCATTTTGAAGAAGCAATGAATGATGATTTTAATACAGCCAATGGTATTTCTGTATTGTTCGAATTAGCTCGTATTGCTAATATTTATTTAAATGAAACAAACACTAATGAAAAAGTATTATCGCATTTTATGGAAACTTTTGAGGCGCTAGGTGACGTCTTAGGTATTGAGTTTGCTAAAGAAGAAGAGCTGTTAGATGAAGAAATTGAAGCACTTTTACAAGAGCGTGTAGAGGCACGTAAAAACCGTGATTTTGCCCGTTCAGATGAAATTCGTGACCATTTGCAAGCGCAAGGTATCATTTTAGAAGATACGCGACAAGGAACTAGATGGAAACGAGGGTAAGTAACTTGGATAAACTCCGTAACGAAGATGTTAAACAATTGAATGCGCTAGCGTTAGCCTATATGGGAGATGCTGTTTTAGAACAAAAGGTTCGTGAGCATTTACTACGCGCTGGCCGTGTCAAACCAAACACGCTTCATAGAGAAGCGACACATTATGTGTCAGCAAAAGCGCAATCTATGATTGTTCATCGGATGATAGAGGAAAGCTTTTTAACAGAGGAGGAATTGGCTGTGTTCCGTCGTGGACGCAATGCCAAATCCGGCTCTGTGCCAAAAAATACAGATGTTCAAACTTATCGTAATAGCTCAGGTTTTGAGGCTGTGCTTGGAAGTTTGTATTTGTTAAATGAACTAGAACGCGTTTATGAAATCATTGCATACGCTATTCAAATAATCGAGGAATCGAAAGGAGTGTCGAAATAATGGTAGAGCAAAATGGTGAAATAATTGCCGGTAAAAACCCAGTGTTAGAAGCACTTCGTTCAGGCCGTGATATGAATAAAGTATGGATTGCAGAAGGTGTGAAAAAATCAGGTGTAAATGAATTACTTGATTTAGCGCGAGAACGTGGTGTCATTGTTCAATTTGTCCCGAAAAAAAAGGTCGATCAATTATCAGATGCTAATCACCAAGGAATTGTTGCCTCCGTTGCAGCATATAAATATGCAGAGCTAGAGGATCTATTTGCTGCAGCAGTAAAAAAACAGGAGGATCCATTTTTTTTAATATTAGATGAGCTGGAGGACCCCCATAATCTAGGTTCTATTATGCGAACTGCGGATGCGATAGGAGCACATGGGATTATCATACCAAAGCGTCGTTCAGTAAGCTTAACGGCAGTGGTGGCAAAGGCTTCGACAGGAGCTATTGAGCATGTACCTGTAGTACGTGTGAATAACCTTGCTCAGACAGTCGATGAACTTAAAGAACGAGGTGTATGGATAGCTGGTACAGATGCAAAGGGTTCTGCAGACTATCGAAAAATGGATGCTACATTACCGCTTGCGATTATTATTGGTAGTGAAGGCAAAGGAATGGGTCGCCTGCTAAAAGAGAAATGTGACTTTTTGTACCATCTACCAATGGTTGGGCATGTCACATCACTAAATGCATCAGTAGCTGCTGCACTCTTAATGTACGAAGTGTATCGTAAACGTCAAGAAGCGATTGAGTAGGCATGAAAAACATTTTGCTTGTTGACGGCTATAATATGATTGGGGCTTGGAAGGAGCTGCGGCCATTACGTGATGCGAATTTTGCAGATGCGCGTAGAAGATTGAGTGAGTTGATGGCCGAGTATAAGGCAGCAATGGGATGGCGTGTCATTATTGTTTTTGACGCACATCTTGTACCAGGTGTGGAGCAATCTTATATAGAAAATGATGTGGAAGTCATTTATACACGGAAAAACGAAACAGCAGATGAGCGTATTGAAAAAATGACACATGAACTAAAAGCTAGAAATGTTCAAATTTATGTAGCAACTTCTGATATGGCGGAGCAAAGCGTTATTTTTGGTAATGGTGCTTTACGAAAGTCCGCAAGAGAGCTCGAGATTGATATGGGCATAATTCAACAAAAAATTTCACATGATGTGAAGCGGAAACAAGATAGCAAGCCACCTTCTCGTATAGAGTTAAAGCCAGATGTGGCATTAGCCTTTGAAAAATGGCGACGTGGCTTGAAATGATTGATTGACGCATATTTTCCAATTCCGTTATACTGTTCCTAATTATCTGTTGTGGCTGAGGTGATACCATGTTTAAAAATAGCATTGTACAAGTGACACAAGATTTTGAACGATTCAATGATGAAGAACTTATTGAAATGGTGCATCAAGGTAATACAGATGCGTTAGATTATTTAATTACGAAATACCGTTTATTAGTAAGAGCGAAGGCAAGATCCTATTTTTTAATTGGAGCAGATAAGGAAGACATTGTGCAAGAAGGTATGATTGGCTTGTATAAAGCGATACGAGATTTTAAAGGAGATAAGCTGGCTTCTTTTAGAGCATTTGCTGAGCTGTGTATTACAAGGCAGATTATTACAGCTATTAAAACTGCAACTAGACAAAAGCATATTCCGCTTAATTCTTATGTGTCCTTGGACAAGCCAATTTTTGATGAAGAATCAGATCGTACGTTAATGGATGTGTTAACAGGCGCTATTATGGATGATCCAGAAGAATTGATGATTCATAGAGAAGAGTTTGGCTATTTAGAAGAAAAGATGAGTGAGATTTTAAGTGAATTAGAATTACAAGTACTAGCCTTATACTTAGATGGGCAATCTTATCATGAGATTTCTGCTAAATTAAATCGCCATGTAAAGTCCATTGATAATGCACTGCAAAGAGTAAAGCGTAAATTAGAGAAGCATTTAGTCCTTGAGGAAATGTCCTAACGATTGCATACCTTTATTGACATTGACAATTTTAGGTGTTAGTCTTTAAAAGACAAAGTGCCGAAAAGGTGATTATATGGCAAAAAAAGTCGTGTTAAATTGTGAAAAATGCGGGTCGAGAAATTACACGTTTCCAGCTAAAGAAGGCTCAACTGTACGCCTTGAATTAAAAAAATTTTGCTCGCATTGCAATGAACATACAGTGCATAAACAAACGCTATAAAATAATTTGTAAATAGACAGATATGATTGATTCGGAGGTTAGGCTAGAATGGGCAAGATTAAAGACTTTTTCAGCAATGTAATGTCGGAAATGCGCAAAACAAGCTGGCCAAAAAGTAAAGAACTGACGAAATATACAGTCGTTGTAATTTCAACTGTTGTAATTATGGCTTTATTTTTTGTGTTAGTAGACTTAGGTATTTCATCATTATTCCGCTGGTACTTAGATTTATAATTTAGTAAATAGCATGTTAATACTTCTGAAATAGCCCGTCCAATGCAATAACGGGTTTTTTCGTTTGTTTTATGAAGAAAACAACAGTAAAATATTCTCATTATGATTAAGTAGGCTACGAGTGAGAGTATGAGCGTAGCCATAGATGACTATGCTAGTTTCGGTATATATCATCAGGCTTTCGCTAGCTATTAGCGAAAGCTATGTTTTTCTAATGAGTAGTTTGTGAAAAGAGTGATGGGTGCTTTAGCATTTTGCGATTCATTTTCACTTTTATTTGTAAGGGAGGGACGGACGAGAAGTCCTAGTAGTTATGGAGAAAAATTGGTATGTTGTTCATACGTATTCAGGGTATGAAAATCGTGTTAAAGCAAACCTAGAAAAACGTGTTGAAACAATGGGGATGCAAGATAAGATTTTCCGTGTAATCGTGCCTGAACATGAGGAAACAGAAATGAAGGATGGAAAAAAACGTACAATGATGCGCAAAGTTTTCCCTGGGTATGTATTAGTAGAACTAATCATGACGGATGACTCTTGGTATGTTGTGCGTAATACACCAGGTGTAACGGGCTTTATCGGTTCGTCAGGTGGTGGTGCAAAACCAACACCTTTATTACCAGAAGAAGCGGATCGTCTACTGCAACAAATGGGTATGTCTGACAAAGTTGTAGAAGTGGATATTTCTGTGGGAGAGGCTGTTGAAGTATTAGAAGGACCTTTTGCACACTTCCAAGGACGTGTTGAAGAAATTGACACTGAAAAAGGAAAAGTGAAAGTGTCTGTTGATATGTTTGGTCGCGAAACAATTATGGAACTAAATTTTGAACAAATACAAAAAATCTAATGTAAGTAACAGCATTGTAAAATACTTAGATGTATGTTTCGCAGATTTTGTAAATTACTACTTGCTTAAAAAAATTAAAAGTGGTATTATTTCATAGGTCAGACTGTCATACTTTGGTTTGACGTCTGCAATGATAATTTTAATGTTATCGGCACTTAGCTGACAGACAGATATTGAGTGGGAGGGGCAACCCAATTACCACATCACGGACTTAAGGAGGTGTGTCTCGTGGCTAAAAAAGTTATTAAAGTTGTAAAACTTCAAATCCCTGCTGGTAAAGCAAATCCAGCTCCGCCGGTTGGTCCTGCATTAGGTCAAGCAGGTGTGAATATCATGGGATTCTGTAAAGAATTCAATGCACGTACGGCTGATCAAGCTGGTCTTATTATTCCAGTTGAAATTTCAGTATTCGAAGACCGTTCTTTCACTTTCATTACAAAAACTCCACCTGCAGCAGTTCTACTTAAAGTAGCAGCTGGTATCCAATCTGGATCTGGTGAACCAAACCGTAAAAAAGTGGCAACGGTTAAACGTGATAAAGTTCGCGAAATCGCTGAAACTAAAATGCCAGACCTTAACGCTGCTTCAGTAGAAGCTGCTATGTTAATGGTTGAAGGTACTGCACGAAGCATGGGAATTGTTATCGAAGACTAATCCCTGTTACTTGATGTTTTGTTTTTTGGAAGGTTGCGAAGTTTCTTTGTGAACGCGCAACCTTTATTCGTGGGAGGTAAAATCCGCTACAACCACAATCAAGGAGGAATTATATAATGGCTAAAAAAGGTAAAAAACTGCAAGATGCAGCAAAATTAATCGATCGTAACACACTTTACAGCGCACAAGAGGCAATTGAACTTGCTCAAAAAACTAGCACAGTAAACTTCGACGCTACTGTAGAAGTTGCTTTTCGTCTAGGTATTGATACTCGTAAAAACGACCAACAAATCCGTGGTGCTGTAGTACTACCAAACGGTACTGGTAAAACTCAACGTGTATTAGTATTCGCTAAAGGTGAAAAACTTAAAGAAGCTGAAGCAGCTGGTGCTGATTATGTAGGCGATGCAGAGTACATCCAAAAGATCCAACAAGGTTGGTTTGATTTCGATGTAATCGTAGCAACACCTGACATGATGGGTGAAGTTGGTAAACTTGGACGCGTTTTAGGACCTAAAGGCTTAATGCCAAACCCTAAAACTGGTACAGTTACATTCGATGTAACAAAAGCAATCGAGGAAATTAAAGCTGGTAAAGTAGAATACCGTGCTGATAAAGCTGGTATCATCCACGCTCCAATCGGTAAAGTTTCTTTTGCAGCAGAAAAATTAGTAGAAAACTTCGTAACTGTATTTGATGTAGTACAAAAAGCAAAGCCTGCTGCAGCTAAAGGTACTTACATGAAATCTGTAAACGTTACAACTACAATGGGTCCAGCTGTTAAAATCGATGCTTCTAATGTAGTAGTGAAATAATTAATTTAACTTTTTATATAAATATATTGACAGTGACCTAGTATCTATGATATGATGTTTGCTGTTGTGAATCATCCATTTGTACCGTAGACAGTAGGAGTGACTTGTCACTTAATGTTCCTACCGAGGACATCGGAATTCGGATTCTTATTTAAAGATGATGACTTTCAGCCTCTGTGTCTATTTTGACCCAGAGGCTTTTCTTTTGTCGGTATAAATGACCCATTCTTATAGGAGGTGTCATAATGAGCAAAGCAATCGAAAACAAACAAGTACAAGTTCAAGAGATTACTGAAAAATTCCAAAACGCTGCTTCTGTAGTGGTTGTGGATTACCGTGGTCTTAATGTTACACAAGTGACAGAGCTTCGTAAACAACTTCGTGAAGCTGGCGTTGAGTTCAAAGTATACAAAAATACATTAACTCGTCGTGCTACTGAAGCTGCTGGTCTTGAAGGAATCAACGACGTATTAGTTGGTCCTAACGCAATTGCGTTCTCAAACGAAGATGTAATAGCTCCTGCTAAAATCATCAACGAGTTCGCAAAGAAAAATGACGCTTTAGAAATTAAAGCAGGTATTATTGAAGGTACTGTTTCTTCAGTTGAAGATGTTAAAGCACTTGCAGAACTTCCGTCACGCGAAGGTCTTCTTTCAATGCTTTTATCTGTACTTCAAGCTCCAGTGCGTAACTTCGCACTTGCAACAAAAGCTGTTGCAGAACAAAAAGAAGAGCAAGGTGCATAATTTCATACGCATCATAACTTCTGCGGCTTAACCCGCGAAAACAAATATTATCCAATTTAGGAGGAAATTATAATGAATAAAGAGCAAATCTTAGAAGCTATCAAAGCTATGACAGTTCTTGAATTAAACGATTTAGTAAAAGCTATCGAAGAAGAATTCGGTGTAACAGCTGCAGCTCCTGTAGCAGTAGTTGCTGGTGGTGCTGCTGGCGCTGCTGAAGAAAAAACAGAATTTGATGTAGTATTAGCATCTGCTGGTGCAGAAAAAATCAAAGTAATCAAAGTGGTTCGTGAAATCACTGGATTAGGTCTTAAAGAAGCTAAAGAAGTAGTTGATAACGCTCCTAAAGCTCTTAAAGAAGGCATCTCTAAAAATGAAGCTGATGAAATCAAAGCTAAACTTGAAGAAGTTGGCGCTTCTGTAGAAGTTAAGTAATCTCGCGTTACTTTTTAACAAAAGGAAAGCTCGTCATTTTGGCGAGCTTTTTTCTTCATTCTGAGGAGGCGTGAAAATGGCAGATCACTATTATACAAATAAGCCTCAAGCTGAAAGTAAACCTTGCCACTGGACATTCAAATTATTGGGACATTCGTTTTCCTTTGAGACGGATGCAGGTGTTTTTAGTAAAAGCGAAGTAGATTTTGGATCCCGTGTGTTAATAGATGCTTTTCAAATGCCTGATATTAATGGTGCAGTTTTTGATGTGGGGTGTGGGTATGGACCAATCGGTTTATCGATTGCCAAAGCAAATCCAGATCGTACTGTTTTTATGATGGATATAAACGAGCGTGCAGTTGCACTCTCGCAAAAAAATGCGCAAGTAAACGGTGTTCAAAATGTACGAATATTTGTGAGTGACGGACTATCGATGGTTGACAAGGATGTAAAAGCCGCAGCTATTTTAACCAATCCTCCAATTCGCGCAGGGAAAGAAACAATTTTCCGTTTTTACGATGGAGCTTACGATAAGTTAGTGTCATCTGGTGAGCTGTGGGTGGTAATTCAGAAAAAGCAAGGTGCGCCATCAACGGTAAGTTACTTAGAAGAAAAATTTTCTGAAGTCGATGTTGTGGAGAAGAAAAAAGGGTATTGGATAGTATGTGCAAAAAAATAAATGAAATATGTATAAAATATTGACTTGACAAATTGGCTATGATAATATGATACAATGCAAAAATATTATTTTGAGGTCGTGTGCCCTTTTTGTATATGATTGTTTTAATATGGGTATACTTGCCAAGAAAAGTTTAGTTAACCGAAAATGAGATCTTTTTGAAGACTCGTTTTCTTTTTGTCTTTCGAAATCATACACTATTTGTATGATTTTGCAAAGACCTAATATCGCTTTATTGAGGGGTGAATGAGTTGACAGGTCAACTAGTTCAGTATGGACAACACCGCCAGCGTAGAAGCTTTGCGCGTATTAAAGAGGTGCTTGAGCTTCCAAATCTGATTGAGATTCAAACGGCGTCTTACGAGTGGTTCCTTGAAGAAGGTTTACGTGAAATGTTCCGTGACATTTCGCCGATCGAGGACTTTACAGGCAATCTTTCATTAGAATTCATTGATTATTCATTAGGTGATCCTAAGTATGATGTCGATGAGTGTAAAGAGCGAGATGTTACTTACGCGGCTCCATTACGTGTGAAAGTACGTCTTTACAACAAAGAAACAGACGAAGTGAAAGAACAAGATGTATTCATGGGCGATTTCCCATTAATGACTGAAACAGGTACGTTCATTATCAATGGTGCTGAACGTGTAATCGTTTCACAATTAGTTCGTTCACCGAGTGTGTATTTCCATGATAAAACTGATAAAAACGGTAAAAAAGGTTTTGGAGCTACAGTTATTCCAAACCGCGGTGCGTGGTTAGAATATGAAACTGATGCAAAGGATGTAGTGTATGTACGTATAGATCGTACTCGTAAGCTACCAGTTACAGTGTTACTTCGTGCATTAGGGTTTGGTTCAGACCAAGAAATTATCGATATTATTGGTGATAACGAGTATTTACGTAATACGTTAGAAAAGGATAACTCTGAAAGTACAGAAAAAGCACTTTTAGAAATCTATGAACGTTTACGTCCAGGTGAGCCACCAACAGTTGAAAGTGCAAAGAGCTTATTATTCTCTCGCTTCTTTGATGCAAAACGCTATGATTTAGCGAATGTTGGTCGCTATAAAATGAATAAAAAGCTTCATATTAAAAATCGTTTATTTAACCAAACGATTGCTGAAACGCTTGTAGACCCAGAAACAGGCGAAATTTTAGTAGAGAAGGGTACAGTTCTTGATCGTCGTACGTTAGATAAAATCTTACCTTTCCTTGAGGATTCATCTAAAGGTATTGGTTACCGTGCTTTATCACAAGTTGGTGGAGTGCTTGAAGATGATGTAACAATCCAATCTATTAAAATTTATGCACCAAAAGATGAAGCACAAAAAGAAATCAATATTATTGGTAATGCGTATATTGATGAGGAAGTGAAAAATATCACGCCTGCTGATGTATTAGCTTCTGTAAGTTACTTCTTTAACTTACTGTACCATGTAGGGGCTACAGATGATATTGACCACTTAGGCAATCGTCGTCTGCGCTCTGTTGGGGAGTTATTACAAAATCAATTCCGAATCGGTTTATCTCGTATGGAGCGTGTTGTACGAGAGCGTATGTCCATTAACGATACAGCTGCTATTGTACCACAGCAATTAATTAATATTCGTCCAGTAATTGCGTCAATTAAAGAGTTCTTTGGTAGCTCTCAATTATCACAGTTCATGGACCAAACAAACCCATTGGCAGAGTTAACACATAAACGCCGTCTTTC
Source organism: Lysinibacillus sp. B2A1 (assembly GCA_002973635.1). GTDB lineage: Bacteria > Bacillota > Bacilli > Bacillales_A > Planococcaceae > Lysinibacillus. Next base: position 5,324,627 of record CP027224.1, on the reverse strand, counting down.
AGCATTAGGGCCAGGTGGTTTAACACGTGAGCGCGCAGGTTTCGAAGTGCGTGACGTTCACTACTCTCACTATGGTCGTATGTGTCCAATTGAAACGCCAGAGGGTCCGAACATTGGTTTAATTAACTCATTATCTTCATTTGCCAAAGTTAATAAATTTGGATTCATTGAAACACCTTATCGTCGTATTGACCACGAAACAGGTAAAGTAACGGATCAAATTGACTACTTAACAGCTGACGAAGAAGATAACTACTATGTAGCACAAGCGAATTCACCTTTAAATCCTGATGGTACATTTGCGAATGATGAAGTAGTAGGTCGTTTCCGTGGAGATAATACAGTATTCAATAAAACGCAAATGGACTACATGGACGTTTCACCAAAACAAGTAGTTTCGGCTGCGACTGCATGTATCCCGTTCTTAGAAAACGATGACTCTAACCGTGCACTTATGGGTGCCAACATGCAACGTCAAGCGGTTCCTCTTCTTAACCCAGAAGCGCCATTCGTTGGTACTGGTATGGAACATGTTGATGCGCGTGATTCAGGTGCAGCTGTTGTAGCGAAATATGACGGTATCGTTGAGCATGTCGAAGCTCGCTCTATCCATGTTCGCCGAATTGAAGTCGTTGAAGGTAAAGAGGTTAAAGGCGATTTAACAAAATATAAATTACAAAAATTCATTCGTTCAAACCAAGGTACTTCATACAACCAACGTCCACTTGTTAAAGTTGGCGAACGTGTGAAGCCTCGTGACATTTTAGCGGATGGTCCTTCTATGGAAAAAGGTGAACTTGCTCTTGGTCGTAACGTACTTGTTGCGTTCATGACATGGAATGGCTTTAACTATGAGGATGCTGTTATCATGAGCGAACGCCTTGTAAAAGACGATGTTTATACATCTGTTCATATTGAAGAATATGAATCAGAGTCTCGTGATACAAAATTAGGACCTGAAGAAATCACACGTGATATTCCAAACGTTGGGGAAGATGCACTTCGTAATTTAGACGAACGTGGAATCATCCGCATTGGTGCTGAGGTACGTGACGGTGATATTCTTGTAGGTAAAGTAACGCCTAAAGGGGTTACAGAATTAACAGCAGAAGAACGCTTATTACATGCGATCTTCGGTGAAAAAGCGCGTGAAGTTCGTGATACTTCATTACGTGTGCCACATGGTGCAGGCGGTATTATTCTTGACGTGAAGGTATTTAATCGTGAAGATGGCGATGAATTACCACCAGGTGTTAACCAATTAGTTCGTGCTTATATTGTTCAAAAACGTAAAATACGTGTTGGGGATAAAATGGCCGGACGTCACGGTAACAAAGGGGTTATCTCTCGTATCTTACCAGAAGAAGATATGCCATTCATGCCAGACGGAACGCCTGTCGATATTATGTTAAATCCACTTGGTGTACCATCTCGTATGAATATCGGACAAGTTTTAGAACTACACTTAGGTATGGCTTCTCGTTACCTAGGCGTTCATATGGCAACACCAGTATTCGATGGTGCCAACGAGGAAGATGTTTGGGAAACGATGGAAGAAGCTGGTATGAACCGTGATGGTAAAACAATCTTGTATGATGGACGTTCAGGTGAACCGTTTGACAACCGTGTATCAGTAGGTATCATGTATATGATTAAACTTGCTCACATGGTTGATGATAAACTTCACGCACGTTCAACAGGCCCTTATTCACTTGTTACACAACAACCGCTTGGTGGTAAAGCACAGTTCGGTGGACAACGCTTTGGTGAGATGGAGGTATGGGCACTTGAAGCATACGGTGCTGCTTACACACTTCAAGAAATCTTAACAGTTAAATCCGATGATGTTGTTGGTCGTGTGAAAACATACGAAGCAATCGTTAAGGGTGAAAGTGTACCAGAGCCAGGCGTTCCTGAATCATTCAAAGTATTGATTAAAGAACTTCAATCTCTAGGTATGGATGTAAAAATGTTAACAATCAATGACGAAGAAGTAGAGCTTCGTGATTTAGACGAAGAAGAAGATCTTCAGCCAGCTGATGCTCTTAACATTGCACCAAATGTAGAAAAAGAAGAAGAGCCAGTAGAGTCATTTGAATAATTAATTTCAAATCAGTCGGGCAGGATTTAATGCCCTGTCCGACTTTTTCTTTTTTAATGAATAACTATTTTAATCTTTTGTCAAAGAAGTACATTTTTTGCAAACGATTGTCGAGCTGCGTAAAAGAGTCTTTATAAAGACCTATACTAGAGGGAGGTAGGCTCCTTGATAGACGTTAATGAATTTGAATATATGAAAATTGGTTTAGCTTCTCCTGACAAGATTCGCTCTTGGTCATACGGTGAAGTAAAAAAACCAGAAACAATTAACTATCGTACATTAAAACCAGAAAAAGATGGTTTATTCTGTGAGCGTATTTTCGGTCCAACAAAGGACTGGGAATGTCATTGTGGTAAGTACAAACGTGTACGCTATAAAGGCGTAGTTTGTGATCGTTGTGGTGTTGAGGTAACACGTGCTAAAGTACGTCGTGAACGTATGGGCCACATCGAATTAGCAGCACCAGTTTCTCATATCTGGTACTTCAAAGGTATTCCTAGCCGTATGGGTCTTATTTTAGATATGTCCCCACGTGCATTAGAAGAGGTAATTTACTTCGCATCGTATGTTGTTATTGAGCCAGGTGCAACAAACTTAGAAAGCAAACAACTACTTTCTGAAAAAGAGTATCGTGCATATCGTGAAAAATTCGGTAACACATTCGAAGCATCTATGGGTGCAGAAGCAATTAAGAAATTATTAGGTAAAATTGATCTTGAAGATGAAACTCAATCTTTAAAAGAAGAGCTGAAGTCTGCACAAGGTCAACGTCGTACGCGTGCCATTAAACGTCTAGAAGTTGTTGAATCTTTCCGTAACTCAGGTAACTCACCTGAATGGATGATTTTAGATGTACTACCTGTTATTCCACCAGAGCTTCGTCCAATGGTGCAATTAGATGGTGGTCGTTTTGCTACTTCTGATTTAAACGATTTATATCGTCGTGTAATCAACCGTAACAACCGTTTAAAACGTTTACTAGACCTTGGTGCTCCAAGCATTATCGTTCAAAATGAAAAACGTATGTTACAAGAAGCTGTTGATGCATTAATTGATAACGGTCGTCGTGGTCGTCCTGTAACAGGTCCAGGTAATCGTCCGCTAAAATCACTTTCACATATGCTGAAAGGTAAACAAGGTCGTTTCCGTCAAAACTTACTAGGTAAACGTGTTGACTACTCTGGTCGTTCCGTTATCGTAGTAGGTCCAAACTTAAAAATGTACCAATGTGGTCTACCAAAAGAAATGGCTATTGAGTTATTCAAGCCGTTTGTTATGAAAGAATTAGTTGAACGTGGTCTTGCTCATAATATTAAATCTGCTAAACGTAAAATCGAACGTTTAAACAACGACGTATGGGACGTTTTAGAAGATGTAATTCGTGAGCATCCAGTGTTACTGAATCGTGCACCTACACTTCACCGTCTTGGTATTCAAGCGTTCGAACCAACATTAGTTGAAGGTCGTGCTATTCGTCTTCATCCATTGGTATGTACAGCTTACAACGCTGACTTCGATGGTGACCAAATGGCGGTTCACGTACCATTATCAGCTGAAGCACAAGCAGAAGCTCGTCTATTAATGCTTGCTGCACAAAATATCCTTAACCCGAAAGACGGTAAACCAGTTGTAACACCTTCTCAAGATATGGTATTAGGAAACTATTACTTAACACTTGAGCGTGAAGGTGCTCAAGGGGAAGGCTCTGTTTTCTATGGTCCAAACGAAGTGTTAATTGCATATGATACAGGTCATGTTCACTTGCATACTCGTATTGCCATTAAAGCAAGCTCGTTAAGCAACCCAAGATTTACAGAAGAACAAAATAATAAATTCTTATTAACAACTGTTGGGAAAGTAATCTTTAACGAGATCTTGCCTAAATCATTCCCGTATATTAATGAGCCAACTGACTTCAACTTAGAGCAAGAAACACCAGACAAATTCTTTGTTAACTTAACAATTGACGAAGAAACGTTAAAAGAGCTTGAGGCTGATGCGACTTATAATGCACTTGATGAAAAGGGCAAAGTTAATGCACAACGTACAGCTGTACTACGCAAATACTTTGCATCAGTACCAGTTGTGAACCCGTTCCGTAAAAAATTCTTAGGAAATATCATTGCCGAAGTATTTAAACGTTTCCATATTACAGAAACATCTAAAATGCTTGACCGCATGAAAAATCTAGGATTCAAATATTCAACACGCGCTGGTATTACAGTTGGTGTTTCTGACATTGTTGTATTACCAGATAAAGGCGATATTTTAGCAATAGCACAAGACAAAGTAGATAAAGTGCAAGCACAATTCCGTCGTGGTTTCATCACAGAGGAAGAACGTTATGACCGCGTTATCTCTAGTTGGAGTGCTGCGAAAGATGAAATCCAATCAAAACTAATGAAATCACTTGAGAAAACAAACCCAATCTTCATGATGTCTGATTCAGGTGCCCGTGGTAATGCCTCTAACTTTACACAATTAGCAGGTATGCGTGGTCTGATGGCCAATCCGGCTGGTCGTATCATTGAACTTCCAATCAAATCTTCATTCCGTGAAGGTTTAACGGTATTGGAATACTTCATCTCTACACATGGTGCCCGTAAAGGTCTTGCCGATACAGCCCTAAAAACTGCCGATTCAGGTTACTTAACTCGTCGTCTAGTAGACGTAGCACAGGATGTTATCGTTCGTGAAGATGATTGTGGAACTGACCGCGGTTTAACAATCGGTGCGTTAATGGAAGGTACAGAGTTAATTGAAGCGTTAGACGAACGTATTGTTGGTCGTCATACGAAGAAAACAATCTATCATCCAGAAACAGGCGAAGTGATTTTAGCAAAAGACGGATTAATCGATCAAGATATCGCTCGTATTATTACTGAGTTAGGTATTGAAGAAGTAACAATTCGTTCTGCATTTACATGTAATACAAAACATGGCGTATGTAAAAAATGTTACGGCATGAACTTAGCAACAGGTGAAGAGGTAGAAGTTGGAGAAGCAGTTGGTATCATTGCGGCTCAATCAATCGGTGAACCAGGTACACAGTTAACAATGCGTACATTCCATACAGGTGGGGTTGCTGGGGATGATATTACACAAGGTCTTCCGCGTATCCAAGAGATCTTTGAAGCACGTAATCCTAAAGGTCAATCAGTTATTTCTGATATCGCGGGTACTGTTTCAGACATCACTGAAATCCGTGAAGGTCTAAAAGAAATTACAATTGAAGGTGATGTAGAAACACGTAAATACCCAGCACCTTACAATGCGCGTCTGAAAGTACAAGAAGGCGACTTTGTAGAACGTGGTCAGGTATTGACAGAAGGTTCTATCGATCCAAAACAATTACTAAAAGTTAAAGACGTTTCAACAGTTCAAGAGTATCTGTTAAAAGAAGTACAAAAAGTATACCGTATGCAAGGGGTAGAAATTGGAGATAAACATATCGAAGTAATGGTACGTCAAATGCTTCGTAAAGTGCGTGTAATTGAAGCTGGTGATACAGAATTATTACCTGGTTCATTACTAGATATCCACCAATTCTCAGAGGCAAATGCAGATGCTGTTATAAACGGCAAAAACCCTGCAACTTGCCGTCCTGTAATTCTTGGTATTACAAAAGCTTCACTTGAAACAGAATCGTTCTTATCTGCCGCATCATTCCAAGAAACAACTCGTGTCTTAACAGATGCTGCAATTAAAGGTAAACGTGACGAACTTCTAGGATTAAAAGAGAACGTAATTATCGGTAAACTTGTTCCTGCAGGTACTGGTATGCAACGTTACCGTCAAATCCGCATTGAAAAAGATGAGCTTGATTTAGAAGAAACCATTTCTGCTGAATAACTATTAAAATGAGCTCCGAAGAGATGGTAAAAACCCATCTCTTCGGACTTTTTAAAGATATTAGTTGACAGTGGTAATTGGTAATGATAATATATTGAAGGTTGATAGTTAACTGTCTGTACTTCGGAGGATATGCAAATGTCTTATGATAAAGTAAGGGCTAGTAAAACAATCATAGGTACAAAGCAAGCAGTAAAAGCAATGCGCGATGGTTCAGTGAAAGAACTTTTTGTGGCACTTGATGCAGACAATTGGGTAACCGATTTGGCCATTACTTTCGCGAGAGAAATCGGTGTGCCAGTTATTCTTGTTGAGTCCAAAAAGGAACTGGGCAAGGCCTGTGGAATCCACGTTGGAGCAGCGGTTGTTGCTATTGCTGTAGAGTAGTTTTTGTGTATAAAACACAAAGACTTTGTTTTTACCCAAAAAATGAACCACCTGGATGTGTGGTATTAACAAGGAATAAATGAAGGGAGGAAATACCGATGCCTACAATTAACCAATTAGTACGTAAGCCTCGTCAATCTAAAATCACGAAATCAAAATCACCAGCGTTAAACAAAGGATATAACTCATTTAAAAAATCTTTAACTGATGTTAAGTCTCCACAAAAACGCGGTGTTTGTACTCGTGTTGGTACAATGACACCTCGTAAACCAAACTCAGCGTTACGTAAATACGCTCGTGTACGTTTAACTAACCAAATTGAGGTTACAGCTTATATCCCAGGTGAAGGCCACAACTTACAAGAGCACAGTGTTGTTCTTATCCGTGGCGGACGCGTAAAAGACTTAGCGGGTGTTCGTTACCATATCGTACGTGGAGCTCTTGATACAGCTGGTGTAAACGGTCGTTTACAATCACGTTCTAAATACGGAACAAAACGCCCTAAAGAGAAAAAATAATTTAACGTTTAATCACGTTATTTAATAATGAGCCTCATAACTAGTTGTCATAAATATCAAATCTTGCTAGCAGCTTTGATATTTGATCGACAAATACGACAAGGCCAATTTTATAAAATAAATCGATAACTATTCGAAAGGAGGAAAACACATGCCTCGTAAAGGTCCTGTTTCCAAACGTGACGTGTTACCAGATCCAATTTATAGTTCAAAACTGGTAACTCGTTTAATCAATAAAATGATGGTTGATGGTAAAAGAGGTACTTCTCAAAAGATTTTATACGGTGCGTTCGAGATTGTTAAAGAACGTTCTGGTGAAAATCCAATTGAAGTATTCGAAGCCGCTCTAAATAACGTAATGCCAGTTCTTGAAGTACGCGCTCGCCGTGTTGGTGGTTCTAACTACCAAGTACCGGTTGAAGTACGTCCAGAACGTCGTACAACTTTAGGTCTTCGTTACCTAGTTAACTATTCTCGTCTTCGTGGTGAAAAAACTATGGAAGAGCGTTTAGCTAACGAAATCCTAGATGCTTCAAACAACACTGGTGCATCAGTTAAGAAACGTGAAGATATGCACAAAATGGCAGAAGCGAACAAAGCATTCGCTCACTACCGTTGGTAATTTAACCTATGTGTTAGCTAATTGGCTAACACAAGGTCCTTTATACAATCTTTACCCCAATATGGAAGGAGAAATTTCCTATGAAACGCGAATTCTCACTTGAGAATACTCGTAATATTGGGATCATGGCTCACATTGATGCTGGTAAAACAACAACAACTGAGCGTATCCTTTATTACACTGGTAAGATTCACAAAATCGGTGAAACACATGAAGGCGCTTCTCAAATGGACTGGATGGAGCAAGAGCAAGAACGTGGTATTACAATCACTTCTGCTGCAACAACAGCACAATGGGCAGGTCACCGTGTAAACATCATCGATACTCCTGGACACGTAGACTTCACTGTAGAAGTAGAACGTTCATTACGCGTACTTGACGGTGCTGTAACAGTACTTGATGCTCAATCAGGTGTTGAGCCTCAAACTGAAACTGTATGGCGTCAAGCTACAACATACGGTGTTCCACGTATTGTATTCATTAACAAAATGGATAAAACAGGAGCAGATTTCTTATACTCTGTAGGAACTCTACATGAGCGATTACAAGCAAACGCTCACCCTGTCCAATTACCTATCGGAGCTGAAGATCAGTTCTCTGCTATCATTGACTTAGTTGAAATGAAAGCTACTTTCTACGGTGATGAAAAGGGTACAGCAGTAACTGAAGGAGAAATTCCTGCAGAATACCGTGAACAAGCTGAAGAATACCGTGAAAAATTAATCGACGCCGTTGCAAGTGTTGATGAAGAAATCATGGAAAAATATTTAGAAGGTGAAGAAATTACTGTTGCTGAGCTAAAAGCGGCTATCCGTCGTGCTACAATCGCAGTAGAATTCTACCCAGTAATCTGTGGTACAGCATTCAAACACAAAGGCGTACGTCCAATGTTAAATGCAGTTATCGATTACTTACCATCTCCAGTTGATGTACCAGCAATCAAAGGTACTACAGTTGATGGTGACGAAGAGTTAGAACGTAAATCTTCTGATGAAGAGCCATTCTCAGCTCTTGCATTCAAAGTTATGACTGACCCATTCGTAGGTAAATTAACATTCTTCCGTGTGTACTCTGGAACATTAGATTCGGGTTCATACGTACAAAACTCTTCTAAAGGTAAACGTGAACGTGTTGGTCGTATCCTACAAATGCACGCTAACTCTCGTGAAGAGATTTCTAAAGTTTTCGCTGGGGACATTGCAGCAGCAGTAGGACTTAAAGATACTACTACTGGTGATACTCTATGTGACGAGAAAAACCTAGTTATTCTTGAATCAATGGAATTCCCTGAGCCAGTAATTTCTCTTTCTGTAGAACCAAAATCAAAAGCTGACCAAGATAAAATGGGTCAAGCTTTAGCTAAACTTCAAGAAGAGGATCCAACTTTCCGTGCTCACACTGACACAGAAACTGGACAAACGATCATCTCAGGTATGGGTGAGCTTCACCTTGATATCTTAGTTGACCGTATGCGTCGTGAATTTAAAGTAGAAGCTAACGTAGGTGCTCCAATGGTATCTTACCGTGAAACATTCCGTGGCTCTGCAAAAGTTCAAGGTAAATTCACTCGCCAATCTGGTGGTCGTGGACAATATGGAGACGTAACGATTGAGTTCTCTCCAAATGAAGAAGGTAAAGGCTTTGAATTCGAAAACGCTATCGTTGGTGGTGTAGTACCTCGTGAATACATTCCTGCAGTAGAAGCTGGTCTTCGTGATTCTCTTGACCGCGGTGTAGTTGCTGGATACCCACTAATCGACATTAAGGCTAAATTAGTATTCGGTTCTTACCATGACGTTGACTCGAATGAGATGGCGTTTAAAATTGCTGCATCTATGGCACTTAAAGAAGCTGCGAAACAATGTGACGCTGTTATCTTAGAACCAATGATGAAAGTTGAAGTTGTAATTCCAGAAGAATATCTTGGTGATATCATGGGTAACATTACTTCTCGTCGCGGACGCGTTGAGGGGATGGATGCTCGCGGTAACTCACAAGTTGTTCGTGCAATGGTTCCTTTAGCGGAAATGTTTGGTTATGCAACGACTCTTCGTTCTGCAACGCAAGGTCGTGGTGTATTCTCAATGACATTTGATCATTATGAAGAAGTACCAAAATCAATCGCTGCTGAAATCATCAAAAAAAATAAAGGTGAATAATTGAATTTTCATCTTGCATAAAGTATAACTAATTTGTAAGCTATGATTGCAGGATAGGGGATGGGCCCGTTCTCTATCAGCATTCATTCTATAAATTCCAAAAATAAAACATATAATTTTGAGGAGGCAATCTCTAATGGCTAAAGAAAAATTTGACCGTTCAAAAACGCATGCTAACATTGGTACAATCGGACACGTTGACCATGGTAAAACTACTTTAACTGCTGCAATCGCTACAGTTCTTTCTAAAAAAATGGGTGGTACAGCTAAATCTTACGCTGACATCGATAACGCACCAGAAGAAAAAGAACGTGGTATCACAATCAATACTTCTCACGTAGAATACGAAACAGAATCTCGTCACTATGCACACGTTGACTGCCCAGGACACGCTGACTATGTTAAAAACATGATCACTGGTGCTGCACAAATGGATGGTGGTATCTTAGTAGTATCTGCTGCTGATGGTCCAATGCCACAAACTCGTGAACACATCCTTTTATCTCGTCAAGTTGGTGTTCCATACTTAGTAGTATTCATGAATAAATGTGATATGGTTGATGACGAAGAATTATTAGAATTAGTAGAAATGGAAATCCGTGACCTACTATCTGAATATGACTTCCCAGGCGATGATATCCCTGTAATTAAAGGTTCTGCTCTTAAAGCTCTTGAAGGCGAAGCAGAATGGGAAGAAAAAATCGTTGAATTAATGGACGCTGTAGATTCTTATATCCCAACTCCAGAACGTCAAACTGACAAACCATTCATGATGCCAGTAGAGGATGTATTCTCTATCACTGGTCGTGGTACAGTAGCAACTGGCCGTGTTGAACGTGGTCAAGTTAAAGTCGGCGATGTAGTTGAAATCGTTGGTATTACTGAAGAAGCAAAATCTACAACTGTAACTGGTGTAGAAATGTTCCGTAAATTATTAGACTACGCTGAAGCTGGTGACAACATCGGTGCTTTACTTCGTGGTGTAGCTCGTGAAGAAATCCAACGTGGTCAAGTATTAGCTAAACCAGGCTCAATCACTCCACACACTAACTTCAAAGCTGAAGTTTATGTTTTATCAAAAGAAGAGGGTGGCCGTCATACTCCATTCTTCTCTAACTACCGTCCTCAGTTCTACTTCCGTACAACTGACGTAACAGGTATCTGTAACTTACCAGAAGGCGTTGAAATGGTAATGCCTGGTGATAACATTGAAATGACAGTAGAACTTATTGCTCCAATCGCTCTTGAAGAAGGTACTAAATTCTCTATCCGTGAGGGTGGCCGTACTGTAGGCGCTGGTGTAGTAGCTACTATCCAAAAATAATTTTAGCTTAAGCTAATTTTTCTAAACCAATCTGTAGGGACGCTTACAGATTGGTTTTTTATGTTAAAATTAATATAGCTAACAAATAAACAATTTACATTTAAATTAAATTGTTTTATGTTCATTTAGTGTGTGGTTAATAACAGACTGCATTATGATAACTTATTTAAGTTAAATTAACTGATATTTTCGGGCTTGCAACGTTAAAAGCAAGATATCCTACTTGTTAAAAGGAGTGCTTTAATATGGAGTTGAAGATATTATTGATAGAGGATGATCCATCAATTTTTGAAATGATTCAGACAAGATTTACGCAGTGGTCTTTACAAGTGGTTGGACCTAAAAATTTTCAAAAGGTGATGGATGATTTTATTGAGGAAAAGCCACATCTAGTCATAATTGATATTCAATTACCAGCCTATGATGGTTTTCATTGGTGTCGTGAAATTCGTCATATTTCTAAGGTGCCAATCCTCTTTCTATCATCACGAGACCATCCGATGGATATGGTCATGTCAATGCAAATGGGTGCGGATGATTTTGTGCAAAAACCTTTCCACATGGAAGTGTTACTAGCTAAGGTTCAGGCTATTTTACGTCGTACGTATGATTATATAGAGGAATCTTTGGATGTTACACGCTTCAATGGTGCGGTAATTGACTATGCTAGAAGTGAGATTATGTATAATGGAAACCTTGCTTCTTTAACCAAAAACGAACTCTTTATTTTACGCATTTTAGTCGAAAAGACGAATCAAATTGTTTCTAGAGATGATTTGATGAGAAAGTTATGGGACGATGAGCGCTTTGTTAATGATAATACTTTGTCTGTGAATGTTAATCGTTTACGTACTAAGCTTGAGGATATAGGTTTACAGGATGTTATTTTAACCAAAAAAGGACTTGGTTATATTGCTGTCATACAAGGGACGTGATGAAGATGCCATTATTATTTATAAGAGAACGCTTAGCATGGATAAGCTACTTTCTATTTATGATTGGTGTTCTCAACATTTTATTTTCATTAGATGTTGGTCTAGTAGGGGTATCTATTTGGTATGTAAATGTGATTTTACTCGTTAGTTTTATAATATTTCTTTTTTGGAGATATGTAGTCGAGGTAAAGCAGCTTAATGATTTCCTGGGAAATGTAGATAGCCAACTCGATGATGCACATAGCAGAAGCTTGGCACTTTCTCCATTTCAAGCGGCTTACTTCACGAAAATAGAAGATGTTTTTTATGATAAAAATACTGAGCTAAATCAAGCAAAAGTTCAATTACAAGAGTATTCTGATGAGCTCCTCGCATGGGTTCATGAAGTAAAAGCCCCATTAACAACTATTAATCTAATGCTGGATCATATAGAAGATTTGTCATTACGTCGTAAATTAGAGGCAGAGTGGCTTAGGTTGCATTTATTGGTTGATCAGCAGCTACACCAAACACGATTAGCCTCCATTGAAAAAGATAATTATATGTTGAAAATGGAACTGCGAGCCGCTGTCTATAACGAAATAAAAGCTATGCAGCCATGGTGTATTGAAAAGGGTATCGGTTTTGATGTTGAAGAGCTAACTGAAACGGTGATGACAGATGGTAAATGGCTAGCCTTTATCGTTCGACAGATTTTATCTAATGCGATTAAATATAGCCCTACAAACTCAGAGATATTTATATTTACAGAAGTAGACCCGAATGGAGCAACACTATTACATATTAAAGATAATGGTATTGGTATTCGTAAGGAGGATTTACCTCGAATTTTTCAGAAATCATATACAGGGACAGCTGGAAGGGAATCAAGTCAATCAACAGGGATGGGTTTATACCTAGCACATAATGTCGCACAGAAGATTGGCATTCGTATTACGGTTCAATCCAGTATAGGGGAAGGCTCCATATTTACCTTGCGTTTTCCATTACAAAATGAATATGTCAAACTAACAGGTAGATGACGAAATTGTCACCTACCTTTTTATATTGTCATGTAAAACGCACGAATAAGCGAAGATGACAGGGTACACTTGAACTATAGAAAGGGGCGTTTATAAGTGGCAGTTTTAATTGGTCGAAAAGTAAAGAAGGTCTATGGTAAAAAATCAACAGCTCAAGAAGTTTTAAAGGGTATAGATTTAGAGGTAAATCAAGGAGAATTTGTTGGAATTATGGGTTCATCGGGTTCTGGAAAAACAACATTATTAAACGTTCTGTGCTCTATAGATTTTGCAACAGAAGGTGTTATTGAAATAAATGGTCAAAACTTACGAGGAATGAAGGAAAAAGCTCTAGCTAATTTCCGCCGTGAACAATTGGGTTTTATATTCCAAGATTATAATTTATTGGATACTTTAACGGTAAAAGAAAATATACTATTACCGTTGGCTATTGGTAAGCTACCAAAGGCTGTTGCAGACAGTCGTGTAAAGGAGCTTACACATTTGTTAGGGATTGCTGAGATTCTAAATAAATATCCAAATGAAATATCAGGTGGGCAAAAACAACGTACATCTGCAGCTCGTGCGCTAATTACAAATCCATCGCTAGTATTTGCAGACGAGCCTACCGGTGCACTTGACTCCAAATCAGCAACAGCACTTTTAAAAAATCTACAAAGTATTAATGAGGCAAAGAAGGCTACTATTATGATGGTTACGCATGATGCAGTAGCAGCAAGCTTTTGCACGCGTGTTTTGTTCTTAAAGGACGGGCTTATTTATAGTGAGTTGTATAAGGGTGAGAAAACAAGGCAGGCGTTTTTCCAGGAAATCATGCATACGCAAAGTGTGCTAGGTGGTGACGGTTATGAGTCTTAGTAAGCTTGTATTACGTAGCATGAAGAAAAATATGAAGCACTATTATTTATATTTCTTTGCCCTTATTTTTAGTGTGACTTTATATTTTTCCTTTGTGACTTTGCAAAACAATGCTGATGTACTAGAAACTGTAAATAAGAGTGGTACAGCAACAGCGGGTTTTGAAGCAGCAACATATATATTGTATTTTATAGTGTTATTTTTCGTACTGTATGCAAATCATCTATTTATGAAGCGTCGTAGTAAAGAGATTGGCTTGTATCAACTAATCGGTATGACAAAGGGCTTGATTGTACGTTTATTAGCAATCGAAAGTATTCTATTATTTGTTGGTGCAGTGGTTTTAGGTATGCTTGCAGGATTCTTTAGTTCTCGATTATTTGCCATGATATTATTACGAGTTCTAGAAGAAGAGGCGCTTGTCACGATGAAATTTAGCATCGAGGCATTACAGAAATCTATTATTGTCTTCGCTATACTCTTAGTAATTGTGCTTGTTCAGATGGCTTGGATGATTCACCGTGTGTCATTGTTATCTTTATTCAGCGCTGCTAAACAAGCAGATGAGCGTGTAAAACGCTTTAGCCCATTACAAATGGCGATAGGTTTTATAGGGCTTGTATTGATTGTTTATGGCTATTATGCATCAACAAAGCTCTTCGATATTGAATCGGCCGGTAACTTATTTGTTAATATGATGATTATTTTAGCTACTACTATAGGCGGGACATTCTTAGTATTCCGTTACTCTGTAGCGTTTATAATGAATTTTATCCGTTTAAAGAAAAATGGACATTTAACTGTTCATGATGTATTAGCATTAACACCCATTATGCATCGTATGAAAAGTAACGCAAAATCTTTAACATTGATTACAGTTTTAACGGGTTTTTCTCTTGGGATCACAACACTTTCATATATAGGGTATTATTCATCAGAGTCGTCAGCATTTAGCCGAGTACCTGGAGATTATATCTTACTTGAGGACAATGGACAGGAATTTTTGAAAGAACTTGAGGAAAGCAATATTTCTTATGACAAAGTAGATTACCGTTTGCAGGCGGTAACAGCTTCTATAGCACAATTAATGTCTAAAGATCAGAAGGACAGCCCATTTTATACGATGAAAGGAACAATTTATACTATCCCGCTAAGTGATTATCAGCAAAGTGTCCCTGAGGCAAAATTATCTGGTAATAGTGTAATATTAACAAACTATGGCGGTTACATGGCAGAGATGTTCCCATTAGAAAAGGATCGTGAGGTTGTAGTATCGGCTGGTAAACATGAGGAGACATTTCATGTTATTGATGTTCAAGATAAAAGTATCATAAGTGGCATTGTAACAGTTGGCGGCGGGGGACCCATTTTTGTCGTTACAGATGAAATGTTTGAAAAGCTAGCCGCACAATCAGAGCCTTTTCCTTGGCATAAACAAGCTACAATTAATTTGAAATCAAAAGAAGATATAGCAACAGCAGAGAAATTATATATTCAAACAGGTGCAGGGGTTATTTCAGTGTTGGATAGTAAAGGTAAATCAAATCAGTATATACAACTATCTTTTGAAAGCGAACGCAAGGAGAATATTGAAGACTTAGGGCTAACTATCTTTACGACTGCGTTTTTAGGATTAGCATTTTTAATGACTACAGGCAGCATTTTATACTTTAAGCAAATGTCTGAGGCAGAAGAAGAGCGTGGATCTTACACAATATTAAGAAAGATAGGCTTTGCTGAAAGAGATATTATGAAAGGAATTTATATGAAACAGGCCTTTAATTTTGGTGTTCCATTAACCATTGGGCTACTTCATAGTTATTTTGCTGTAAAATCAGGATGGTTTTTATTTGGTTCAGAGTTAACAGCACCGTTATGGATTGCTATGAGCTGCTATATAGCTTTATATGCTATCTTTGCAATCCTCTCTGTCGGCTATTATAAGAAAGTTATACGCGAATCGCTATAACATATAAATAGGATGAAACTCAAAAACAGTATGGTTTTTTAAACATCATACTGTTTTTTTATTTGCAGTGAAAAATGAGATAGGAATATTCAAGATTTTTAAGATAGCAATTAATATCACACTCATTCTACTGGCTTTGAGCTTGATGCTATTTGGCTTGTAATGACTATATTATAATAGTACCTTTTTTAAATAAGTTAATTGAAATATTCGAAAATGTTAAGATTACAATCTTATGTGTTGCAATAATCCTAGAAATTCTTTATACTAGTAAACGGCTTAAATAAGCGAAGAAATAGTAGTAGTAAGAATATCAGCAACATTTAAAAGAATTTAGCGAAAAGACTTGCTTATTCTTTTTTTATTGTATATAATGTTGAATGTTGGTCTTTGACTGCGATGAAACGAGAGGTTGCCGACACACCCGGCCGCTTTGCCATGGCGGTGTGTAGGAGAATTTTCGTGGAGAATGTCTAGAAAATAGGCGAGAAGGAGGGAAAATAATGGCAAAACAAAAGATTCGTATTCGTTTAAAAGCGTATGATCACCGTATTTTAGATCAATCTGCTGAGAAAATTGTGGAAACTGCAAAACGTTCAGGTGCAAGTGTATCAGGTCCGATTCCACTTCCAACTGAGAAGTCTGTGTACACAATTCTTCGTGCTGTTCACAAGTATAAAGACTCTCGTGAACAATTCGAAATGCGTACGCATAAACGTCTGATCGATATCGTTAACCCAACACCACAAACTGTTGACGCGTTAATGAAACTTGATTTACCATCTGGCGTTGATATCGAAATCAAACTTTAATGGTAAAAATATAACTTTTCAAAACTTACAGGAGGTGTGACAAATGGCTAAAGGAATCTTAGGTAGAAAAATTGGTATGACACAAGTTTTCGCTGAAAACGGCGATTTAATCCCGGTAACAGTTATCGAAGCTACTCCAAACGTAGTTCTTCAAAAGAAGACTGTTGAAACAGATGGCTACGAAGCAATTCAAGTTGGTTTCGAAGACAAGCGCATTAAGCTTTCTAACAAACCAGAACAGGGTCACGTAGCAAAAGCGAACACTGCTCCTAAGCGCTTCATTCGTGAGTTCCGCAACGTGAACGTGGAAGAATACGAAGTTGGTCAAGAAGTCAAAGTAGAAATTTTCGCAGAAGGCGATGTAATTGATGTAACAGGAGTTACTAAAGGTAAAGGTTTCCAAGGTGTTATCAAACGCCACGGTCAATCTCGTGGTCCTATGGCCCACGGTTCTCGTTACCACCGTCGTCCTGGTTCAATGGGTCCAGTTGCTCCGAACCGCGTATTCAAACAAAAGAAATTACCTGGTCAAATGGGTGGCACTGTAGTTACAATCCAAAACTTAGAAATCGTGAAAGTTGATGCGGAACGTAACTTACTACTTGTTAAAGGTAATGTTCCTGGTTCTAAAAAAGCTCTAGTTACAGTAAAAACTGCAATTAAAGCTAAGTAATCACTTAAGGAAAGGAGGAAACAGGAATGACAAAAGTATCTGTACTTAGTCAAACAGGTGCTTCAGTTGGTGAAATCGAATTAAACGATGCGATTTTCGGAATCGAGCCAAATGAAGCAGTATTATTCGACGCAGTAGTAGCTCAACGTGCTTCTCTTCGTCAAGGTAATCACAAGGTGAAAAACCGTTCTGAAGTTGCTGGTGGTGGTCGTAAACCATGGCGTCAAAAAGGAACTGGTCGTGCTCGTCAAGGTTCTATCCGTTCTCCACAATGGCGCGGCGGTGGTATCGTATTCGGTCCAACTCCACGTAGCTATTCTTATAAATTACCTAAAAAAGTTCGTCGTTTAGCTCTTAAATCTGCTTTATCAGCTAAAGTTGTAGAACAAAACTTCTTAGTTCTTGATGCTCTTACACTAGCAGCACCAAAAACAAAAGAATTCACAAAAATTCTTAAAGATCTTTCTTTAGAGAAAAAATCTTTATTCGTAACTGCTGACCTAGATGAAAACGTAGCATTATCTGCTCGTAACATCCCAGGTGTAACAGTTTTAACTGCAAATGGAATCAACGTTCTGGATCTATTAGGTCATGATAAAGTTGTATTCACTAAATCTGCAGTAGAAAAAGTTGAGGAGGTGCTTGGATAATGGAAGCACGTGATATTTTAAAACGTCCGGTCATTACTGAGCGTTCTTCAGAACTTATGGCAGAGAAAAAGTATACTTTCGAAGTAGACACTCGCGCAAACAAAACTCAAGTAAAAGACGCTGTAGAAGAAATCTTTGGTGTGAAAGTTGAGAAAGTAAACGTTCTTAACTACAAAGGTAAATTCAAACGCGTTGGCCGTTATGGTGGTTACACAAACAAACGTCGTAAAGCGATCGTTAAATTAACTGCTGATAGCAAAGAAATCGAATTATTCGAAATGTAATCCTTAATGGATTTATGATTTGAACACTCAAGAAGGAGGGAAAACACAATGGCGATTAAAAAGTATAAACCTACCTCTAATGGTCGTCGTAACATGACGTCATTAGACTTTGCGGAAATCACAACTAACAAGCCTGAGAAATCATTGCTTGAACCAACTAAACGCAAAGCTGGTCGTAACAACCAAGGTAAAATCACTGTTCGTCATCATGGTGGTGGTCATAAGAAGCAATACCGTGTTATCGATTTCAAACGTGTTAAAGATGGCATTCCGGCAAAAGTTGCTACTATTGAATATGATCCAAACCGTTCTGCGAATATCGCATTAATCAACTACGCTGATGGAGCAAAAGCTTACATCTTAGCACCAAAAGGTCTAGAGGTTGGTCAAACAATCGTGTCTGGTCCTGATGCTGATATTAAAGTAGGTAATGCATTACCATTAGCAAACATTCCAATGGGTACTACTATCCATAACATCGAATTAAAACCTGGTAAAGGTGGACAATTAGTACGTTCTGCTGGTACTTCTGCGCAAGTACTTGGTCGTGAAGATAAATACGTAATCGTTCGTCTACAATCTGGTGAGGTACGTTTAGTGTTAGCTACTTGCCGCGCTACAATCGGTCAAGTTGGTAACGAACAACATGAACTTGTACACATCGGTAAAGCTGGTCGTAGCCGTTGGTTAGGTAAACGCCCAGAAGTTCGTGGTTCTGTAATGAACCCTAACGATCACCCACACGGTGGTGGTGAAGGACGTTCTCCAATCGGACGTAAATCACCAATGACTCCTTGGGGTAAACCAGCGCTTGGTTACAAAACTCGCAAGAAGAAAAACAAATCGGATAAATTTATTATCCGTGGTCGTAAAAAATAAAGTGGTTAAACTACGGTTCTATGTGAGAGCCGTGGTGGAATCACGGAGGGAGGTTCCTACATGGGTCGCAGCTTGAAAAAAGGACCTTTTGTCGATGACCACTTAATGAAAAAAGTGGAGGCACAAGAGGCTTCTGAGAAAAAACAAGTTATCAAAACTTGGTCACGCCGTTCTACAATCTTCCCGAACTTCATCGGTTTAACGATTGCTGTTTATGATGGACGTAAACACGTTCCAGTATACGTAACAGAAGATATGGTTGGCCACAAACTTGGTGAGTTCGCACCGACACGTGCTTATAAAGGTCACGGTGCAGACGACAAGAAAACAAGACGCTAATTTTGAGAGGAGGTAAATCCTAATGACACAAGCTAAAGCTATCGCTCGTACAGTCCGCATTGCTCCTCGTAAAGTACGTCTAGTTGTAGACTTAATTCGAGGCAAGCAAGTTGGTGAAGCAGTTGCAATTTTACGTCATACTCCAAAAGCGGCGTCTCCAGTCGTTGAAAAAGTATTAAAATCTGCAGTTGCTAACGCTGAGCACAACTATGATCTTGACATCAACTCTTTAGTAGTATCTGAAGTTTTCGTTGATGAAGGTCCAACATTAAAACGTTTCCGTCCACGTGCACAAGGACGTGCAAGCGCAATTAACAAACGCACAAGCCACATTACTCTAGTGGTATCTGAGAAGAAGGAGGGTTAATCCGTGGGTCAAAAAGTACATCCAATAGGACTGCGCGTTGGTATTATTCGTGACTGGGAGTCAAAATGGTACGCTGAAAAAGACTATGCAACTCTACTTCACGAAGACATCAAAGTGCGTAAATATATTGAAACGGCGCTTAAAGACGCTTCTGTTTCTAAAGTAGAAATCGAACGTGCTGCAAACCGTGTAAACATTACAATTCACACTGCGAAACCAGGTATGGTAATCGGTAAAGGTGGTACTGAAGTTGAAAATCTTCGTAAATACCTTGGCGATTTAACTGGTAAACGTGTACACATTAACATTATCGAAATCAAACGTGCTGATCTTGATGCTCGCTTAGTAGCTGAAAACATCGCTCGTCAATTAGAAAACCGTGTATCATTCCGTCGTGCGCAAAAGCAAGCGATCCAACGCACAATCCGCGCTGGTGCAAAAGGAATTAAAACACAAGTATCTGGTCGTTTAGGTGGCGCTGATATCGCGCGTGCTGAACACTATAGTGAAGGAACTGTTCCACTTCATACTCTACGTGCTGACATTGATTATGCACACGCAGAAGCTGACACTACTTACGGTAAATTAGGCGTTAAAGTATGGATCTACCGTGGTGAAGTTCTTCCTACGAAGAAATCTGTGGAAGGAGGCAAATAATATGTTATTGCCTAAACGCGTAAAATACCGTCGTGAACACCGCGGAAACATGCGTGGCGAAGCGAAAGGCGGTAAAGAAGTATCTTTTGGCGAATGGGGCTTACAAGCTCAAACAGCTAGCTGGATTACTAACCGTCAAATCGAATCTGCTCGTATCGCGATGACTCGTTACATGAAACGTGGCGGTAAAGTTTGGATTAAAATCTTCCCACATAAACCTTACACTAAAAAACCTCTAGAAGTCCGCATGGGTTCTGGTAAAGGTTCTCCTGAAGGTTGGGTAGCAGTAGTAAAACCAGGAAAAATAATGTTCGAAATTGCTGGTGTATCCGAAGAGGTCGCACGTGAAGCACTTCGTTTAGCATCACATAAGCTTCCTGTTAAATGTAAAATCGTAAAACGTCAAGAAACTGGTGGTGAATCTAATGAAAGCTAATGAAATCCGTGACCTTGCCACTTCTGAAATTGAATTAAAAGTGAAATCACTGAAAGAAGAGCTTTTCAACCTTCGCTTCCAATTGGCGACTGGTCAATTAGAAAACACAGCTCGTATTCGTGAAGTGCGTAAAGCAATCGCGCGTATGAAAACTGTTATTCGTGAAAGAGAAATCAGTGCAAATAACTGATAAAGGAGGTTTTCAAGTATGACTGAGCGTAATCAACGCAAAGTTTACACGGGCCGCGTCGTTTCAGATAAAATGGACAAAACTGTTACTGTTTTAGTTGAAACTTACAAAAAGCACAAGCTTTATGGTAAACGTGTAAAATACTCTAAAAAGTTTAAAGCTCATGATGAGTTAAACACAGCGAAAATCGGTGATATCGTACGTATCATGGAAACTCGCCCGCTATCAGCTACTAAACGTTTCCGTCTAGTTGAAGTTGTAGAAAAAGCGGTTATTATTTAATAACTATTTCGGAACAACCAATTTCCGAAGGGAGGTAACCTAAGTGATCCAACAAGAAAGTCGTATGAAAGTTGCTGACAACTCAGGTGCACGTGAAGTTCTTACAATTAAAGTGCTTGGTGGCTCTGGCCGTAAAACTGCTAACATCGGAGATATCGTTGTTTGTACAGTTAAGAAAGCAACACCAGGTGGCGTTGTCAAGAAGGGTGACGTTGTTAAGGCTGTTATCGTTCGTACTAAATCAGGCGTACGTCGTAAAGATGGTACGTACATCAAATTTGATGAAAATGCTTGTGTAATTATTCGTGATGATAAATCACCACGCGGAACTCGTATTTTCGGACCTGTTGCACGTGAATTACGTGACAGCAACTTCATGAAAATCGTTTCTCTAGCTCCAGAAGTTCTTTAATTTCATGATAGTGCCAATCAAGGAGGTGCGACAGCATGCATGTAAAAAAAGGTGACAAGGTTAAGGTTATCACTGGTAAGGATAAAGGCAAAGAAGGCGTAATTCTTGCTGCTTACCCTAAACAAGATCGCGTTCTTGTTGAAGGTGTGAACATCGTGAAAAAACACGTAAAACCTAATCAATTGAATCCACAAGGTGGAATTGTAAGCCAAGAAGCTGCAATTCACGTTTCGAACGTAATGCTAATCGATCCTAAATCTGGCGAGCCGACTCGTGTAGGTTATAAAATCGAAAACGGTAAAAAAGTTCGTGTTGCAAAAAAATCAGGTGCAGTAATCGACTAATTAGTATAAATAGAAGGGAGGTACACACATGAGCCGCCTAAAAGAAAAATATTTAAGTGAAGTTTCACCTGCTCTTATGAGCAAGTTTGGATATAAATCAGTTATGCAACTGCCAAAGGTTGAGAAAATCGTTATCAACATGGGTGTTGGTGATGCAGTTCAAAACTCAAAAGCATTAGATGCAGCTGTAGAAGAATTAACAATCATCACTGGTCAAAAACCAGTAGTAACAAAAGCGAAAAAATCGATCGCAGGCTTCCGTCTACGTGAAGGTATGCCTATCGGTGCTAAAGTTACATTACGCGGTGAGCGTATGTATGAATTCTTGGACAAATTAATTTCAATCTCACTACCTCGTGTACGTGACTTCCGTGGTGTTTCTAAAAAAGCATTCGATGGTCGCGGTAACTACACTCTAGGTGTTAAAGAGCAATTAATTTTCCCAGAAATCGATTACGATAAAGTTTCAAAAGTACGCGGTATGGACATCGTGATCGTAACGACAGCGAATTCTGATGAAGAAGCTCGCGAGTTATTGACACAATTCGGTATGCCGTTCCAAAAGTAATCAAACAAGGAGGGCGAAAACGTGGCTAAAAAATCTATGATCGTTAAACAACAACGTAAGCAAAAGTTTAAAGTACAAGAATATACACGTTGTGAACGCTGTGGTCGTCCACACTCTGTATATCGTAAATTCAAACTTTGCCGTATTTGTTTCCGAGAACTTGCATATAAGGGACAAATTCCTGGCGTGAAAAAAGCCAGCTGGTAATCCCCTAATTTGGGAAGGAGGTAAATGTAATGACAATGACTGATCCGATTGCAGATATGCTTACTCGCATTCGTAATGCGAACATGGTTCGTCACGAGAAGTTAGAAGTACCAGCTTCCAACGTGAAAAAAGAAATCGCTGAAATTTTAAAGCGCGAAGGTTTCGTACGTGACGTAGAATACGTAGAAGACAACAAGCAAGGTATTATCCGTATCTTCTTAAAATACGGTAAAGATAACGAGCGCGTTATCACTGGCTTAAAACGTATTTCTAAACCTGGTCTACGAGTATATGCTAAAACAAATGAAGTACCTAAAGTATTGAACGGACTTGGTATCGCTTTAGTGTCAACTTCACAAGGTTTATTAACAGATAAAGAAGCTCGCGCTAAACAAGTTGGCGGCGAAGTTCTAGCATACGTTTGGTAATTAGCAATAAATGAATGGAGGTGCAACTAAATGTCTCGTGTAGGTAAAAAAATTATCGAGGTACCAGCTAACGTAACTGTTACTGTTGGAGCTGACAACAATGTTACTGTTAAAGGTCCTAAAGGCGAACTTGTTCGTTCTTTCCACCAAGATATGAAAATTGAGCAAGAAGGTAACGTAATCACAGTATCTCGCCCTTCTGAATCAAAAGAACACCGCACAAACCACGGTACTACTCGTGCGCTTCTAGCGAACATGGTTACTGGTGTTTCTGCTGGTTTCGAAAAATCTTTAGAGCTTATCGGTGTTGGTTACCGTGCGCAATTACAAGGTAAAAAACTTGTTCTTAACGTAGGTTACTCACACCCAGTTGAGTTCACACCTGAAGATGGTTTAGAAATTGAAGTTCCTTCTAACACAAAAATCATCGTTAAAGGTATTAGCAAAGAACGTGTTGGTGCTCTTGCATCCAACATCCGTGACGTGCGTCCACCAGAGCCTTACAAAGGTAAAGGTATCCGCTATGAAGGCGAATATGTTCGTCGTAAAGAAGGTAAAACAGGTAAATAATGCTGCCTAAGCATTAGAAAGGAGTGACCCTTGTGATTACGAAACAAGATAAAAATCAGGTTCGTAAAAAACGTCATGCACGTGTACGTTCTAAAATTTCGGGTACAGCTGAGCGTCCACGCTTAAACGTATTCCGTTCTAACAAGAACATCTACGCGCAACTTATCGATGACGTAGCAGGCGTAACAATTGTTAGCGCATCTTCTCAAGAAAATGGTTTTGAAGGTGCTGGTAGCAATGTTGATGCGGCAACTAAAGTCGGTGAAACAATCGCAAAACGCGCTACGGAAAAAAATATTACTGCTGTAGTATTTGACCGTGGTGGTTACTTATATCATGGACGCGTTAAAGCTTTAGCTGAAGCTGCACGTGAGAACGGTTTAGAATTTTAATAAGAAGGAGGGACACATTTCATGAGTCGTATTGACGCAAACAAACTTGGAGAACTTGAAGAACGCGTAGTTACTATTAACCGTGTTGCTAAAGTTGTTAAAGGTGGACGTCGCTTCCGCTTCACAGCATTAGTTGTAGTTGGCGATAGAAACGGTCATGTTGGTTTCGGTACTGGTAAAGCACAAGAGGTGCCAGATGCTATCCGCAAAGCTGTTGAAGATGCGAAGAAAAACTTAATCGAAGTGCCACGCGTAGGTGGAACAACTCCACACTTAGTGCAAGGTCGCTTTGGTGCAGGAGAAATCCTAATTAAACCTGCTGCTCCTGGTACAGGAGTTATCGCTGGTGGCCCAGTACGTGCTGTACTTGAGCTTGCTGGTATTACTGAT